>NZ_MJGQ01000015.1:153083-227289 GCF_001865095.1 Curtobacterium sp. MCBA15_013
CCGGGGATCGCGAACCAGAACGGTCACCACTCGCCACCCGATCAGCGGTCGAACAGCCCGCCGAGGAAGTCGTTGCCGAGTTTCGACGCCTGCTCACCGAGCCCACCGAGCAGCTGCTCGCCCTCGCCCGCGAGTCCCTCGACACCACCGCCGAGGTCTCCGAGTCCGAGGTCGCCGATCCCGGCGGCGATGCCCTCGAAATCGACGCCGAGGTTCGCGGCCTCGGCCAGCACCGGCCCCGCGGCCGCGCTGAGCACCGCGCCACCGGCGACCGCTGCGCCCAGACCGCCGAGCGCCATCGCACCGGCGCCGACCGCTGCCCCGCCGGCGAACGCTCCACCGCGGCCGCGCCCCGCCGATCCGCCGCCGCCCAGGACACGTCGGACGAGTCCGGGCCGAGCGACCTCGCCGCGGGTCATCGCGCGGGCCATCCCACCGGCGGAGTCGTCGCGGAGGTGCTCGTGCGGCGGCAGCTCGGAGTTCAGGCGGTTGCGGATCTGCTGGCGCTGCGCGGGGGTGAGCCGGGCGAAGGCGTCGTGGTGGACCTGCTCGAGCTGCTCCGGCGGGGCGGTTCGCAGCAGGTAGTCGTACTTGGCGATCGCGACCTGGTCGGAGTCGGCCGACCCGTGCTGCCGCTGGCCGTGCTGCTGCTGGCCGGGCGCCTGGCCGTACGGATGCTGCTGGCCGTACGGCTGCTGCTGCCCGTGCTGCGCCTGCTGGTACCGGTCGTCCCCGGTCAGCTTGTCCGCCGCGCTCCGGACGATGCCGCGCCAGTCCGTCCCGCCCTGCTGCTGCCCGGCGCCGGCCGCGGGTCCCGCCTGCCCGCGCTTCTGGAGCTGCTTGTCGATGACCTTGCCGGCCATGCCGATGATGCGGTTGAGGTTCGCCATGCCCCAACCTTTGTGATCGCACATGTGAGCACTCAGGAACGCCCCGGTGGATCGGCCGGAGATGTCATCCGAAGCCCCTGTGAGGCACGCCCGGTCCCTCGCAGCGCCCGGGCGTCCCACCCTGGCGTTTCAGCCGAGGATCTGGGCGACGCGGAGGAAGAAGAAGCCGCCTGCGACGAGTCCGAGGATCACAGCGGCCAAGGACACGCCGAACCCGGTGATCCGCTGCCCCGTCAGCTGCCCGGCCCGGGCGAGGCCGATCGCGCCGAAGACGATGCCGAGGATGCTCGGGATCGCGAGCAGGTTGAAGATGAACGCGATCAGGGAGAGCACGAGCCCGGCGTACCCGAACGGGTTCGCCGATCGCGTCGCCCGGTCCTTGGCGACGCGGGCCTTGCGTCCGGTCAGCGGTCGATCACTCGATCCGATGCGGTACTCCGACGGTGCGGGTGGCCGCGGCGACGCTTCGGCCCCTGGGATGCCAGCGGGGAGCGTCGGCGCTGGCTGCGGAGCGAGTGCTCCCCAACGGAGGCCGTCCCACCAGCGCAGTCGCGCCTGGTCCTCCGGGTCCGGGTACCACCCTGCGACCGGCAGCGTCATACCGTCCCCCTCGTGCTCATGCCCACACCGTAGGGCCCGGGTGCCGACGGACTGCAGCCCCAGTTCGAGGGAACGCCGACCCCCGGTCAGGTCAGGATGCGCGCGAGGAACGCGTTCCGGAACCGCCCGGTCGGGTCGAGGTCACGGGCGAGCGCGGCGAAGTCGGACAGCCGCGGGTACACCTCGTGCAGCCGCTCGGCACTCGCCGCCGACACCTTCCCCCAGTGCGGGCGGGCGTCGAACGGGGCGAGGACGTCCTCGATCCGCTCCACCGCGGCTGCCACCGCGCTCACGTCCCGCCGGAACGTGAAGTGGATGCCGACCGACTGCCGCTCCGAGGACGGTGCGAGCCAGGCGGTGTCGGCGGCGATCGTCCGGACCTCGGTCGCGATGAGGATCGGCGCGAACAGCGACTCCAGGGGTCGGAGCGCCTGCAGTGCGTCGACCGCGGAACCGGCCGGCAGCAGGTACTCCGCCTGGATCTCCGCCCCGGTCGACGGCGTGAACGAGGACCGGAAGTGCGGGAGTCGCTCGGACCAGGGCCCCGGCACGCCGCCCTGCTCGGTGACGCCGGCGGGGTCGTTCTCCCCCGGGTGCACCGGGCCGTCGGCGGGACGGGCGCCGAGCGCGACGAGGTCGACGGCCGGTGCCGGTTCGCCCACGCGGTGCTTGACCCAGACCTGCCGGGCCCCGCGGTCGTCGAACGAGGTGAACAGCGACACCGAGTACGCGTCCGACACGACCTCGTCGAAGTGCTCCGCGACGGCGCCCCACGGCAGGTCGAGGTGCACGGTCGTGGCGACCTGGAAGGTGGGCTCGATCGCGAGCTCCACCGCGGTGACGACACCGAGCGCGCCGAGCGCCACCCGGTGCGCGTCGAGGGAACCGTCCGGTGTCGACGCATCGACGAACGCCAGGTCTCCGGAAGCGCGGACGACCTCGAGGCCGACCACAGCCTGCGCGAGCGACGGGTTGCGGACGCCGGAGCCGTGCGTGCCGGTGGCGACCGCGCCGGCGGTGGAGATGTGCGGCAGGGAGGCGAGGTTCGCGAGTGCCCAGCCCCGCGCCTCCAGGCCCGCGGCCACCTGGCTGTGGATCATGCCGGCGGCGACGCGCACGACCCGCCGGTCCTCGTCGATGTCGAGCACCGGCGGCAGGTCCGCCAGCGACACCTGGAGCGCGTCGGTGTCGGCGATCGTGTTGAACGAGTGCCGTGACCCGAGCGCCGTCAGGCGCGGCGTCGACGCGACGAGCTGCTGCAGCTCGTCGACCGACGTCGGGCGCGCCAGGCCGGACGCCCGGTAGGTGACGTTGCCCGCCCAGTTCGTCCGCGTCGTCGCGCTCACGGTCACGAGCCTAGAACCCCCGGTCGAGACGGTGCCACGTCTGCTGGAGGCGCAGCTCGTCGCGGAACCCGCGCTCGGTGGTGTGCTCGTCGATGACGAGGAACTCCGTGCCGACCATGGTCGCGAAGTCCTCGACCACCTGCAGGCCGACGGCCGTCGTCATGACGGTGTGGTGGGCGGCGCCGGCGGTGAGCCAGGCCTCTGCGGCGACGGGGAACGACGGGCGCGGCTCCCAGACGGCACGGCCGACCGGCAGCTTCGGCAGAGCCTCGGTGGGCGGCACGACGTCCACCACGTTCGCGGTGAGGCGGAAGCCGTCGCGGGTGTCGGAGAGGGCGACCACGACGGCCTCGCCGGCGTCGGCCGTGAAGACCAGGCGCACCGGGTCGTCCTTGCCGCCGATGCCGAGCGGGTGGATCTCGAGCGTCGGCTTCGTGGTGGTGAGGGTCGGCGAGACCTCGAGCATGTGCGCGCCGAGGATCTTCTCGGCACCCGGCGTGAGGTCGTACGTGTAGTCCTCCATGAGCGACGCGCCACCGGGGAGGCCGGCGCCGGCGACGTTCATCGCACGGACGAGGACGGCGGTCTTCCAGTCGCCCTCGGCACCGAAGCCGTACCCGTCGGCCATCAGGCGCTGCACGGCGAGGCCCGGCAGCTGCTTGAGCGTGCCGAGGTCCTCGAAGTTGGTGGTGAAGGCGGCGGACCCGTTCTGCGCGAGCAGGGTGCGGAGGCCGATCTCGATCGCGGCGCCGTCGCGGAGGGACTGGTGGCGGTCACCACCGTCACGGAGCGACGGGTCGACGTCGTAGTCCTGCTGGTAGGTCGCGACGAGCGCATCGACCGCTGCCGTGTCGGCTTCCGCCGAGGCGACCGCCTCGGCCAGCTCGTTGACGGCCCAGGTGTTCACCTGCACGCCGAGCTCGATCTCCGCCTCGGTCTTGTCGCCCTCGGTGACCGCGACGTACCGCATGTTGTCGCCGAACCGGGTGAGCTTGAGCTCCCGCACGGCCGCGGCACCGGCGGCGGCGCGGGTCCAGTTCGCGACCCGCTGCTGGACGCGGGGGTCCGAGACGTGCCCGACGGCGGTGGCGTGCCGGACGCCGAGGCGCGCCAGGGCGTACCCGAACTCGCGGTCACCGTGCGCCGCCTGGTTGAGGTTCATGAAGTCGAAGTCGATGTCCGCCCAGGGCAGCGTGACGTTCGCCTGGGTGTGCAGGTGCAGCAGCGGCTTCGTGAGCGCCTGCAGGCCGCCGATCCACATCTTCGCGGGGCTGAACGTGTGCATCCACGTCGTCACACCGATGACCTTGTCGTCCGCGCTGGCCTCGATGAGGGCGCGCCGGATGCCGTCCGCGTCCTTCAGCACGGGCTTCCAGACGAGCTTCACCGGCACGTGCGGTGCCAGCGTCTCGTGCACGTGCTTGCTCTGCGACTCCACCTGGCGCAGGGTCTCCTCGCCGTACAGCCCCTGGGAGCCGGTGAGGAACCAGACCTCGTAGCCCGCCAGCGTCTCGGCGGGGTCGACGACGTGCGTCGCGGTGTCGTGGGTCACTGGAGTGCTCCTTCGGGGGTCTGTCCGTAGACGTTCTGGTAGCGATCGAAGAGTCGGTCGATGTCTGCTTCGGCGATCGGGACGACGTCCCCGCCCTGCTTCGCGATGTGCACGGTCCGGGCGACGTCCTCGCACATCACGGCGGCCTTCACGGCGTCCTTCGCGTCGCGGCCGATCGTGAAGACGCCGTGGTTCTGCATGAGCACCGCACGCGAGCGGTGGCCGGCGAGGGTCTCGACGATGCCGTGTCCGATCGAGTCGTCGCCGATGATCGCGAACGGTCCGACCGGGATCGGTCCGCCGAACTCGTCCGCCATCGCGGTGATGACGCACGGGATGGGCTCTGCCCGTGCCGCCCACGCCGTCGCGTACGTCGAGTGGGTGTGCACGACGCCGCCGACCTCCGGCATGTTCCGGTAGACGTAGGCGTGCGCGGCGGTGTCGGAGCTCGGCCCGTGGCTGTTCTCCCAGCCGTCGGCCGGCACCCCGTCGAGCGTGCAGACGACCTGGTTCCCGGGGGTCAGGTCGTCGCTGGACACGCCGCTCGGCTTGATGACGAAGAGGTCCGTGCCCGGCACCCGCTCGGAGACGTTGCCGCCGGTCCAGATCACGAGGCCGTAGCGGACGAGTTCGCCGTGCAGGCGGGCGACGCGTTCGCGGGTGGCGGCGACGGCCTGCTGGGTGTCGGTGGTCATCGGGTCGGCTCCTTCTCGGCCTGGAGGCGCGGTTCGCCTGCCGTCGTCGGCTCGGCTCCGGGGGTGGTCGCGCTGGCGCTGGCGCTGGTGTCGGTGCTTGCGGGGGTCGCTTCGGGGCGGGTCGCGGCGGCGGCGACGTCCTGGACGGGCAGGGCCCGCCGGTAGCGCTCGAGGTACGTCTGGAACCCGTCGACGTCGGCCGGCTCGGGCTCGGACACGTGCACGGCGTCGCCGGCGAACACCGTGTCGGCGAGGAAGTCCGCCAGGTGCTGGTCGGTGTGCTCGAGGTAGGCGGCGAGCACCGCGATCCCCCACGCACCGCCCTCGCCCGCGGTCTCCTCGAGCGCGACGGGCACGCGGAGGGCGGCTGCGAGCAGGCGTTGCGGTGCGCCGGGCGTCCGGAAGAGCCCGCCGTGGGCGGTCATCCGGTCGACCTGGACCTCCTCGCCGTGCAGGACGTCCATGCCGATCGCGAGGGTGGCGAAGGCGCCGTGCACTTCGGAGCGCACGAGGTTGCCGAGCGTGAAGCGTGCGTCCGGGGTCCGGAGCAGCAGGGGTCGGCCGTCCTCGACGTGCGTGACGGGCTCCCCGGCGAGGTAGTTGAAGGAGAGCAGGCCGCCGGCGTCGGGGTCCGCGTGCTCGGCTTCGGCCAGCAGCGTCGCGTAGACGGTGTCGATGTCCGGTGCCGTGCTGCCGGTGCGCTCGCTCGCGGCCTCGGCGAACCGGCCGAACACGCGCGCCCAGCTCGCGATCTCGCTCGCACCGTTGTTGCAGTGCACCATCGCGACGGCGTCCCCGGAGGGCGTGGTGACGACGTCGAGCTCCTCGTGCGGGGTCGCGAGCGGGTGCTCCAGCACGACCATCGCGAAGATGCTCGTGCCGACGCTGACGTTGCCCGTGCGCGGTGCGACGGCGTTCGTCGCGACCATGCCCGTGCCGGCGTCACCCTCGGGCGGGCAGAGGGGAACACCAGGGAGCAGGGTGCCGGACGGGTCGAGCCACGCGGCTCCCTCGGGGGTGAGGGCTCCCGCGTCGTCCCCGGCGACGAGCACCTCGGGCAGGAGCGCCCGGAGGTCCCCGACCCCGATCAGGTCCTCGGCCGTCCGGAGCATCGCGCCGTCGTAGTCGCGCGTGCCGGGGTCGCCCGGTCCGCTGTCCGCCGGGGTGCTGTCGATCGGGAAGACACCGCTCGCATCGCCGACGCCGAGCACGTCCCGCCCCGTGAGCCGTCGGTGCACGTACCCGGCGAGGGTCGTGACGCTCGCGAGGTCGGCGACGTGCGGCTCGTCGTCGAGGACGGCCTGGTACAGGTGCGCGATGGACCAGCGCAGCGGGATGTTGAACCCGAGGGCGTCGCTGAGTCGTTCGGCGGCGGGGCCGGTCGAGGTGTTGCGCCAGGTGCGGAACGGCACGAGCAGCTCGCCCGCGGCGTCGAACGCGAGGTAGCCGTGCATCATCGCGCTCACGCCGGCGGCGCGGAAGGTCGTCGGGGTGACGCCGTACTGGGCCTCGACGTCGGCCACGAGGGCGGCGTAGGCGGCGCGGAGTCCGGTCTCGACGGCCTCGAGGGAGTACGTCCAGCGCCCGTCGACGAACTCGTTCTCCCACTCGTGGGCGCCCGCGGCGATGGGGACGAGGTCCTCGTCCACGAGGCACGCCTTGATGCGGGTGGAGCCGAGCTCGATCCCGAGCGTGGTTCGGCCGTCCACGACCTGCTGCCTGCGGTCGTCGCCCATGCGTTCCTCCAGAACCTCGTCGTCCTCCGTGAGCGCTCACATCCTGGCACGTGAGCGCTCACTCCCGCAACGCCGCCACGCCCGCGCCCGCCCAGGTCGCACGAACCGCCGCTCGCCGCCGCCCCGAACGGCACGTCGTGCGACCTGACCGACCAGGCCACGGCGAGTCGTGCGACCTCGGCCCGCCCGCCGGCTGGCGCCCCGCGCGGGCCCTACGCGCCGACGGTGCTCTCGCGGACGACCAGAGACGGGGTCACGGTCGCGGACGCCGCAGCGCCCCCGTCGATGAGGTCGAGCAGCGCCCGACCGGCCACGCGCCCGAGCTCCTCGAGGCGCAGGTCCACCGTGGTCAGCGGCGGCCGGCTCGCGAGCGCCATCACGTCCCAGTCGTCGAACCCGGCGACCGCGACGTCGTCCGGCACGGACAGCCCGAGCTCCCGCAGCCGGTCGCACACGCCCCGCGCGATCTGGTCGCTTCCGCAGACGATCGCGTCCACGCCGAGCGCACCCGACCCGGACGCCGCCCCGGCCCCGGTCCCTGCCGACGCGAGCCCCACGCCCCGCGCCAGCACGTCCACCGCCTGCCGCCCCCACCGCTCCGACCACTCGCCGTACAGCGGTTCGGCCACGAGGCTCGCGCCGAGCACCTCGGTGGCGCCGGACACACGCCGGACCGCCGACCGGTGCCGCTCGGGCCCCGTGACGATCGCCACCCGCCGTCGCCCGGTCGACAGCACGTGCGCGGCGACGGCCGCCGACCCGGCGGCGTCGTCGAGCGTGACCGACACGTCGTCCGGGTCGGTCGAGGGCGTGAACGCGTACACGACCGGGATCGGCACGTCGATCGGCGGCCGGGCGTCGGCGGAACGGCCGGTCACGATGATGCCGTCGACCCCGCGGGCGGCGAGCGAGCGGAGGTAGTGGGCCTCGCGGACGTGGTCGTCGCGGGTGTCGCACAGCAGCACGGCCATCTGCCCGGCGGAGAGGGCGTCCTCAGCGCCGAGGAGCACCGGGATCGAGAACCGGCCGAACGAGTCCGTCGTGATCATGCCCACCGTGTAGGTCCGACCCGAGGAGAGCGCGCGGGCCCGGGCATCGCCGACGAACCCGAGCTTCTCGGCGGCGTCCTTCACCCGCGCGCGCGTCGACTCCCGGAGCTGCCCGGTGCCGTTCAGTGCCTTCGAGGCGGTGCCGATCGACACGCCGGCGAGCGCCGCGACGTCGGTGATCCGGACGGTCCGCCCAGCGCGCTCCAGAGTCACGGCAAACCCCTTTCCGGATGCGGGAAACTGACCACGACTATACGCACGATGTGAGAAGACGCCCTTGCGCGCCTCCAGGTCGTGTCGTAACGTCCTCCGCAGAAACCGTTTTCCGGAACCAGCACGGAACCGGACCCGGCCTGAGTCACATCGCAAGGAGGCGACATGACCACCACGCTCGCGACCGACAGCCGCGCGCACACCGCGACCCCGGTCCTCCCGACCGCGGACGCGCACCTGACGCTCCGTCCGCTGCCCACGGGCGACGCCCGGATCACCGGCGGCTTCTGGGCCCTCCGACAGGACCGGAACGGCCGCGACGCGGTCCGCGGCGGGTACGCCCTGCTCGAGGCGGCCGGGAACTTCCGGAACCTCCGCATCGCCGCCGGCCTCGAGGAAGGCGACGCGACCGGCCCGATCTTCATGGACTCCGACGTCACCAAGTGGCTCGAGGCGGTGGCGTGGGAGTACGGCCGAGCCCCCGCCGAGGACCTGCTGGAACTCCAGCGCGAGGTCACCGCCCTGTACGCCCAGGCGCAGGCCGACGACGGCTACCTCGACTCCGTGCAGCAGATCCGCGGGAAGGGCGAGCGGTACACGGACCTCAAGTGGAGCCACGAGATGTACTGCGCCGGACACCTGTACCAGGCGGCCGTGGCACAGCACCGCGCGACGGGCGACACCGGGCTGCTCGACGTCGCGATCAAGAACGCGGACCACCTCGTCCGCACGTTCGGCGACGGCCCCGGCAAGGTCCGCGACGTCGACGGCCACCCGGTGGTCGAGATGGGCCTCGTGGAGCTCTACCGCGAGACCGGCAACCGCGAGTACCTCGACCTCGCGCACTGGTTCGTCGACGCCCGGGGCACCGGCATCATCGAGCGCGCCGGCGGCGAGCCGACGTACTTCTCCGACCGGGTGCCGAGCCGCCAGGCGACGACCGTCGAGGGCCACGCGGTCCGCGCCGTGTACCTCGCAGCCGGCGCCGTGGACGTCGCGATCGAGACCGGCGACACCGAGCTCCTGACCGCGAGCGAGACGCAGTTCGCGGACATGATGGCCACGAAGGCGTTCATCACCGGCGGTCTCGGCGCGCGCTGGGACTGGGAGGCGTTCGGCGATCCGTACGAGCTCCCGACCGACCGTGGGTACGCCGAGACCTGTGCGGCCATCGGCGGGATCCAGTGGGCCTGGCGCCTGCTCCTCGCGACCGGGAAGCCCGTGTACGCCGACGCGATCGAGCGCCTGCTGTACAACGCGTTCCTCGCGGGCGTGAGCCTCGCCGGCACCGAGTACTTCTACGTCAACCCGCTGCAGCAACGTGACCACGCGCACCAGGACGAGAACCGCTCCCCCGCGCACGGCCGCCGCGGCTGGTTCGACTGCGCCTGCTGCCCGCCGAACATCATGCGGACGTTCGCGAGCCTCGACGGCTACCTCGCCACCGCGACCGACGGCGGCCTCCAGCTGCACCAGTACGCCACGGCCTCGCTCGGCCCGGTCGACGTCGAGACCGGGTACCCGCACGACGGCCGCGTGGTCGTCACCGTCACCGAGGACGGCCCGCTCGCCCTCGGCCTGCGGATCCCGTCCTGGTCGGACACCACGACGGTGCAGGGTCCGGACGGCACGGCCAGCCCCGCCGCGGGCACGCTGCACGTCATCGACCGCGAGTGGGCGGCCGGCGACACCGTCGAACTCGTCTTCGACACGACGCCGCACCGGTACGTCGCCGACGCCCGGATCGACGCCGCACGCGGGCAGGTCGCCATCGAGCGCGGACCGCTGGTGTACGCGGTCGAGCAGGCGGACCAGCAGGGCTTCACGGTCGACGACCTGACGGTCGACGCCGACGCGCCGATCACCGAGGAGCGGCAGGACGGGCTCCTCGACGGCGTCGTCACGCTGCGCGTCGCCGGACACGCCCCGGCCGAGCACGCGCAGGCAGCGTGGCCGTACCGCCGACTGGACGGTCCAGGAGGAACGGATCACGCAGGTGCGGCGACCAGCGTCGACGACGCGGCCGGGTCCACGGCGGCCGCCACGCGCCTCCAGGACGTCACCGCCACCGCGGTCCCGTACTACGCCTGGGCGAACCGCGGAGCCGCGCCGATGCGCGTCTGGCTCCCGCTGGCGCGGTGACACGATGGACCGCAGAGCGTTCCTCGCCGGCGGTCTCGCCGGCGGGGCGGCCCTCGCCCTGGCGGGGTGCTCCGGCACCCTGCCGAAGGTCGACGCGCGCGTCGCGAGCTTCGGCCGGAACGCGACCGGCACCGTGCACGTCTGGTGCCGCTCGGCGACGCAGGCCGGACTGACGGCGGCGGTCGCCGGGTTCAACAAGGCGAACCCGGAGCTGCAGGTCGAGCTGACGCCCGTGCCGGACGGACAGTACGTGACGAAGCTCGCGACCGCGATCCGTGGTGGTGAGCCGCCGGACGTCGTGGACATCGACGACATCAACTCGCAGCTGTTCATCTTCCGCGAAGCGTTCGCCGACCTCACCGACGTCGTGAAGGGGCTCGACTACTTCGACGCGATCTCACCCGGCCACCTCCGGCTGCTCGAGTACCGCGACCGGTACTACGGGCTGCCGTACCTGGCGGACAACTCGCAGTTGTTCGTCAACACCGAGCTGTTCGACCGGGCCGGCCTCGACGTCGAGGACGCGACGAAGGACCTCGACTCGCTGCTCGCCGCCGCGAAGGCGATCCGGAAGACCGGCGACGACGTGTACGGGTGGTCGATCTCGGGCAACGCCGCCGGCATCATCGGGTTCGTCACGCAGCCGCACGTCTGGGCCACCGGCGTCGACATGATGTCCGGCGAGGTCGGCAAGCAGACGGCGAACATCACCGGCAACGAGGCGCTCGAACGCATGCTCGAGTTCTACCGGCAGCTGTGGAAGGACGGCGTGCTGTCGAAGGCGACCTTCGCGGACGCCGGGACCACGTGGGGTGCCGACTTCCGGGCCGGCAAGGTCGGCATCTTCCCGACCTCGTACGGTGCGACCGTGCCCGCCGCGACGAAGGCGATGCGGGCGAAGATGCAGACGGTGCTGATCCCGTCGTGGGACGGCAAGCGCTCGTTCTTCGACGGCGGCGACAACATGTGCATCCCGAACGGGGCGGCGAACCCGTCCGGGGGCTGGGCGTTCATGCAGTACGCGAACGGTCTGCAGCAACAGCAGGCGCTGCCGGACGGCGGGTACTTCCCGACCCGGTCCGACGCCGCGACACCGGCCTACCGGAAGAAGTACCCGCTCGCGTTCGGCCCGCTCGACGCGATCGAGAAGGGGTACGCGCCGCAGACGCTCGCGTACAACCTGCTCGTCAACCAGCCCTCGTCGCCGTACTTCGCGATGTTCCGCGAGGCGGTGTTCGGCTCGGGGGCCGCTGCGGCCATGAAGACGGCGCAGTCGGACTACATCCGCATCCTCGACCAGGTCCAGGCCTGAGCGACCGTTCGCTCGTTCGCTCGTTCGCTCGTTGCACAGAGAGGTGCAGACATGACCACCGTCTCCAACCGACGGACCGGCGCCGGCCGTCCGACCGTCGGCCGTGGCGTCAGCCGCCCGGGTCCGTCCCGGAACTCGCTCACGCACCCGCCGCGCACCGGCGCCGTGCTCGTCACCCCGGCGATCGTGTTCGTCGCGGTGTTCGTCCTCGCGCCGCTGGTGTTCGCGCTCTACATCTCGTTCACGAACTGGCCCCTGATCGGCCCGTACCGGTTCATCGGACTGCAGAACTACCTGACGCTGTTCCAGGACCCGACGTTCGTGCACGCCATCGGGTACACGCTGCTCTACACGGCGATCGTGACGGTGCCGATCCTGGCGCTCGGGTACTTCCTCGCCGTGCTCATCCGGGCCCGACGGCGCGGGTCGACGTTCCTGCGCACGGTGTTCTTCCTGCCGTACGTCGTCGGGCTGACCACGCTGTCGTTCATGCTCGTGCTCGAGGCGCAGCCGAACTCCGGCGCGGTGAACATGGTGCTGCGCTGGCTCGGGATCACCGACGGCAGCACGGCGTGGCTCGTGAACGGCCCGCTCGCGACGCTGCTCATCTGCGTGCTCGTCGTCTGGGCGGTGTCCGGGCTGACGATGGTGCTCGTGATGTCCGCCATGCAGGGCATCCCCGACGAGGTGTACGAGTCCGCCCAGCTCGAAGGGGCCTCGTGGTGGCAGACCGAACGCCTCATCACGATGCCGATGATCCGCTCCACGCTCGCCCTCAGCGCGATCATCTCGGTCATCGGGTCACTGCTCGCGTTCAACCAGTTCTACATCCTGACCCAGGGCGGGCCGGGCACGGAGACCACGACGATCGTCAACGCGATCTACAACCGCGGCTTCGTGAACCTGCAGCTCGGCGCGGCGACCGCCGAGTCGATCGCCCTCGTCGTCGTCATCGCCGCCGTCACCGTGTTCCAGTTCTGGGCACTGCGAGAGAAGGACTGAGCCATGAGCACCACCGCTTCCCGTGCGGGCCTCGCGGCCCCGGACCTGTCCACCCGCACGCTGACCACCTCCGGCGACGGAGGCCGCCGTCGCCGCCACCAGGGCAGCGTGCGCCACCCGCGCGACACCGCCGTGAAGCGCACGCTGTACGTCATCGCCGGGGTCGGCGCGACGCTGGTGTTCGGCGTCCCGCTCATCTGGTCGATCCTGCGGGCCTTCCAGTCCGAGGCCGTCATCACCCAGGCGGCCGACCCGGCGACGTTCTTCCAGCTCGGGTGGCAGAACTTCGCCGCGGTCTTCAGCCCCTCGTCGCACCTGCTCACCGGCGTCGTGAACTCGCTCGTCGTGTCGATCGCCACGGCCGTCCTGACCGCCGTGATCGCGACGATGGCCGGGTACGGGTTCGCCCGGTTCCGGTTCCGCGGTTCCGGCGTCGTCTTCGGGCTGGTGCTGCTGACGATGATGGTGCCGTTCCAGGCGATCCTCACGCCGCTGTACCTCGAGATGAACGCGATGAAGCTCACGAACTCACTGCTCGGGCTCGTGCTCTTCTACACGACGGTGAACCTGCCGTTCGGGGTGTTCGTGATGCGGAACGCGTTCGAGTCGATCCCGACGGAGCTCGAGGACTCGGCGTTCGTCGACGGCGCCTCGCGCTTCCGGGTCGTCGTGTCGGTGCTGCGGCCGCTGCTGCTGCCCGGTGCCGCGACGGCCGCGCTGTACGCGTTCCTGGCGTCGTGGACGGAGTTCCTCGGGGCGCTGACCTTCCTCACGAAGGACTCGCTCTACACGCTGCCCGTCGCGCTGCTCAACCTGCAGACCGGGGCGTACGGGCAGGTGTCGTACGGGAACCTCGTGGCCGGGTCCGTCGTGGCGATGATCCCGTGCATCGCGCTGTACGTCGGGCTGCAGCGGTTCTACGTCGCCGGGCTGTCGTCCGGCGCGCTGAAGGGCTGACGGTCGGCGCTGCCGCGCGGCGCCGTCCTCGCACCGTGCGGGGGCGGCGCTGCCGCGTGCGAGAGCGGCGCTGCCGCGGGCCGGGGCGGCGTTGCCGCGGGCCGGGGGCCCCGAGCGGGCGAAGAACGTCACATTCGGCCCGCACACCCGGCCTGTTCTGCCCGCTCGACGACGAACCCGCGGCGAGTCGTGCCCGCTCGGCGAACCCGCGAAGCTGCGCCCGCGCCGCCGTGCCCCCGCGCCCGCGCCGCCGTACCGCCTGCGCGGCGCGCCGCGCCCTACGCGCTCCGGCGCACCACCAGCTCGGGCACGAGCAACGTCTCGTCCCGCGGCTCCCCCTCGACGAGGGCCCGCACGGTGTCGAGCACCCGCTCCCCCATCGCCCGGAAGTCCTGCCGCACGGTGGTGAGCGGCGGCGTGAAGTGCGCCGCCTCGGGAACGTCGTCGAAACCCACCACGGCGATGTCGTCCGGCACCCGCAGTCCCTCGTCGGCGAAGGCGTGCAGGACCCCGAGCGCCATCTGGTCGTTCCCGGCGAAGACCGCGTCGACGGTGTGCACGTCGATCGTCCGGGCCGCCGCGAACCCGCTCGCCGGGGTCCAGTCGCCGTCGAGCACCACGGGCTCGAGCCCCGCGTCGCGCATGATCCGCTCGTAGGTCACCCGGCGGACCTCGGACTCCTGCGAGACCGCAGGGCCGGCGATGTGCACGATCCGGCGGTGCCCGCGGGCGAACAGGTGCTCCATCACGAGCGAGGTCCCCGCCGCCTGGTCGATCGCGACCGCCGCGACGCTCGGTGCCACCGGAGCCCTGGCCGCGTCCCGCTGCACGGCGTTCGCGACGACGACGGGCACCGAGACCGGGACGGTCAGCGAGGCGAGGGCGTCGAGCACCCGGTTGTCGGCGGCGACGAGCACGATGGCGGCGACGTCCTGGGCGAGCAGCGTCACGAGGGCGTTCGACAGGTCGACGGGGCGCGGGTCGTCGGGCAGCGTGGAGAGCAGGACGTGGTAGCCGGCGGACCGGGCTGCCCGCTCGAATCCGATGGCAGTGCTCGACGGTCCGTACAGCGCGTCCCCGGCGGTGATGATGCCGAGCGCCCGACTGCGCCCCCCGGCGAGCGCCCGGGCGGCGGCACGGGGCCGGTACCCGAGTTCGGTGACCGCGTCGGACACCTGGGCGCGGAACTGCTCGCGGACCGTCGGGTCGCCGTTGATCACCCGCGAGACGGTCTGGTGGGAGACGCCCGCGCGCTCGGCGACGTCGAAGATCGTGGGTGCCTTGCGACGTTTGCCGCCGGCGTCCCCGAGCGCGGTCGTGGTCGTCACGTCGCCAACCGTACCGCGCAGTCCGGCCGACGCGACAAGATCGCGAAACGGTCACGGTGAGTTGACACCCCGTCACGGAACCCCCAGTATGTGAGCGCTCACACGAGCAAATCCCTCGGGGCACAGCAGCCCCGGCACCGAGCGCGTCGACGTGGACGCGCAGGAACAGAGGTACTTCGATGATGAAGCGCAAGATCGTCGCGGGCGTCGCCGCCCTCGGCATCGCCATCGCACTCGTCGGCTGCTCCGCCGGCGGACGCGCGTCCACCGACGGTGGGAGCAGCAGCGGCGACAACAAGGGCGCCCTGGTGGGCGTCGCGATGCCGACCAAGGTCTCGGAACGCTGGATCAAGGACGGCAACGCCGTCAAGAGCGACCTCGAGAAGGCCGGCTACAAGGTCGACCTCGAGTACGGCGACAACAAGGTCCAGCAGCAGGCGCAGCAGGTCAGCAACATGATCACGAAGGGCGCGAAGGTCCTCATCATCGCGTCGATCGACGGCGGAGCGCTCTCCGACCAGCTCGACGCCGCCGCCAAGGCCGGCATCAAGGTGATCTCCTACGACCGCCTGCTCACGGGCAACAAGAACGTCGACTACTACGTGTCGTTCGACAACGAGAAGGTCGGCGTCGACCAGGCGACGAGCCTGCTCACCGGCCTCGGCGTCCTCGACGCGGACGGCAAGAAGACCGGCGAGAAGGGCCCCTTCAACATCGAGGTCTTCGCCGGCTCGCTCGACGACAACAACGCGGGCTTCTTCTTCGACGGTGCGATGAAGACCCTCAAGCCGTACCTCGAGGACGGCACCCTGAAGATCCAGTCCGGCCAGGACCAGCTCTCGCAGGCCGCGACGCAGCAGTGGGACCCGGCGACCGCCAAGGCCCGCATGCAGAACCTCATCGCGAAGTCGTACTCCGGCGGCACCACGCTGAACGGCGTGCTCTCGCCGTACGACGGCATGTCGATCGGCATCATCTCGGCGCTCCAGGGCGCCGGGTACGGCTCGAGTGACCGCCCGCTCCCGACCATCACGGGGCAGGACGCCGAGCAGGCCAGCGTGAAGTCGATCATCGCCGGTCAGCAGTACTCGACCATCTACAAGGACACGCGCAAGCTCGCCAAGCAGTCGGTCACCATGGCCGAGGACCTGCTCACCGGCAAGAAGCCCGAGGTCAACGACACGAAGAGCTACGACAACAAGGTCAAGGTCGTCCCGACCTACCTGTTCCAGCCGACCGTCGTGACGAAGGACAACTACAAGGAAGTCCTCGTCGACTCGGGCTACTACACCGAGGCCGACCTCAAGTAGGACGCAACCCATCTGTCGGACTGGAGGCGCGGGTCGACCCCGCCCCGCGCCTCCAGTCCGTCACCACCCGCGCGCCCACGCGCGGACGACGAAAAGGCGGTCCCACATGGCGGACACCATCCTCGAGATGCGTGACATCACCAAGACGTTCCCCGGGGTCAAGGCGCTGCAGGGGGTCTCGATCGAGGTCGAGCGCGGCCAGGTCCACGCGATCTGCGGCGAGAACGGCGCCGGCAAGTCCACCCTGATGAAGGTGCTGTCCGGGGTCTACCCGCACGGCTCCTTCGACGGCGAGATCCTCATCGACGGATCCCCCGTCGAGTTCGGCGACATCAACGGCTCGGAAGCGGCCGGGGTCGTGATCATCCACCAGGAGCTCGCGCTCAGCCCGTTCCTGTCGATCGCCGAGAACATCTTCCTCGGCAACGAACAGTCGAAGGCCGGGTTCATCGACTGGAACAAGACGAACCTCGCGGCCGCCGAGCTCCTGCAGCGCGTCGGCCTCAAGGACAACCCGGTCACGAAGATCGTCGACATCGGCGTCGGCAAGCAGCAGCTCGTCGAGATCGCGAAGGCCCTGTCGAAGCGGGTGAAGCTCCTCATCCTCGACGAGCCGACGGCAGCGCTGAACGACGACGACTCGGCGCACCTGCTCGACCTCATCCGGTCGCTGCAGGCCGAGGGGATGACGGCGATCATCATCAGCCACAAGCTCAACGAGATCAAGGCGATCGCGGACAAGGTCACGATCATCCGCGACGGCAAGACCATCGAGACGCTCGACATGCACGCCGACGACGTCTCCGAGGACCGGATCATCCGCGGCATGGTCGGTCGCGACCTGTCGAACCGGTACCCCGAGCGCGAGGACCCGCAGATCGGCGAGGAACTCCTCCGCATCGAGGACTGGACCGTCCACCACCAGCTCGACGCCTCGCGCGAGATCATCCACCAGGCGAACCTCTCCGTCCGCGCGGGCGAGGTCGTCGGCATCGCCGGGCTCATGGGTGCCGGACGGACCGAACTCGCGATGAGCGTGTTCGGCCAGTCCTACGGCACCGGGATCAGCGGCACCGTGTACAAGTGCGGCGTCCCGATCAAGACCCACACGGTGTCGCAGGCGATCGACAACGGCATCGCGTACGTCACCGAGGACCGGAAGCGCTACGGGCTCAACCTCATCGACGACATCAAGCGGAACATCTCCGGGTCGGCGCTCGGGAAGCTCGCGAACTGGGGCTTCGTCAACGCGTCCGAGGAGACCACCGTCGCCGGGCAGTTCCTCCGGAGCCTCAACATCAAGGCACCGAACGTCGACGTCGTCACCGGGAAGCTCTCCGGCGGCAACCAGCAGAAGGTCGTCCTGTCGAAGTGGATGTACGCCGACCCCGACGTGCTCATCCTCGACGAGCCCACGCGGGGCATCGACGTCGGCGCGAAGTACGAGATCTACACGATCATCAACCAGCTCGCAGACCAGGGGAAGGGGATCATCGTGATCTCCTCCGAGCTCCCCGAGCTCCTCGGCATCTGCGACCGCATCTACACGCTCTCCGAGGGCACGATCACCGCCGACGTGCCCCGCTCCGAGGCCACGCCCGAGGCCCTCATGCAGTACATGACCCAGGAACGGGAGACCCCTGTCAATGAACGCGCTTAAGTCCGCCGCCGGCTACCTCACCGGGCAGCTCCGACAGATCGGCCTGTTCATCGCGCTGATCGTCATCGTCATCTTCTTCCAGGTGACGACGAACGGCATCACCCTCGCCCCGATCAACGTCTCGAACCTGATCGTCCAGAACAGCTACATCCTCATCCTCGCCATCGGCATGGTGATGGTCATCATCGCCGGGCACATCGACCTCTCGGTCGGCTCGGTCGTGGCCTTCACCGGCGCCATGGCCGGTGTCATGATCACGCAGTGGGGCCTGCCCTGGCCGATCGCGGTCGTGCTCTGCCTGGTGGTCGGCGCCCTCGTCGGTGCCTGGCAGGGGTTCTGGATCGCCTACTTCGGGATCCCGGCGTTCATCGTCACGCTCGCGGGCATGCTCGCGTTCCGCGGCGCCGCGCAGATCGTCCTGCACAACCAGCAGATCTCGCCGTTCCCGGAGGGCTTCCGTTCCCTCGGCTCCGGCTTCCTGCCGTCGTTCGGCACCACAGGGTACGAGCCCCTCACGATGATCCTCGGTTTCGCGGCCGCGATCGTCCTCGTGGTCACGGCGTTCCGCGGTCGTGCCACACGGCGCAAGTACCAGCTCGAGAGCGAACCGTTCGCCTGGTTCATCACGAAGCTCGCCTTCACGGTCGCGCTCGTCATCTACGTGGCGCTCCTGCTCGCGAGCTACAACGGCACCCCGATCGTGCTCGTCGTGCTCGGTGCCCTCGTGGTGATCTACTCGGTCGTCATGCGGAGCGCGGTGTTCGGCCGCCACATCTACGCGATCGGCGGGAACGCGCTCGCCGCCCAGCTCTCCGGTGTGAAGACGAAGCGGGTCACGTTCCTGCTCTTCGTCAACATGGGCGTCATCTCGGCGCTGGCCGGCGTGGTGTTCACCGGCCAGCTCAACCTCGCGGCTCCGGGTGCCGGCAACGGCTTCGAGCTCGACGCCATCGCCGCGGTGTTCATCGGCGGCGCGGCCGTCACCGGTGGTATCGGGACGGTGCCGGGAGCGATCGTCGGTGGTCTCATCATCGGCATCCTGAACAACGGCATGTCGATCCTCGGCATCGGGACCGAGTACCAGTCGCTCATCAAGGGCCTGGTGCTGCTCGCCGCCGTCGCGTTCGACGTGTTCAACAAGCGCCGGGCGGCGTCCGCGCGCAAGTAGCGCGGGCGCGCGTTCGCGCGGGCGCGCGGGCGTTCGTTTCGTGTGCAGAAATGGTCGGGTCCTGTCCGGGGACCCGACCATTTCTGCTCACGATCCGGAGATCACGGCCCAGGCGGCGGCCTGGAGGCGCAAGGTCCCGTCCCCGACGTCGGCTCCGCCCGCCTCGACGCGCGTCGCACCCGCTGTGGGCAGGTCGACGGGATCGGGCGACAGGTTCAGGGCGGTCACCACCGCCCGCTCCGCGGTCGCGGTCCGCAGCACGATCGCGGTGTTCGTCAGGTGGACGACGTCGGTGTGGGCGCGGTGCAGCCAGGGCTCGCGGCGACGGAGGGCGATGAGCGCCTCGTACGCGTGCGTGAGCGCCACGGACTCGGGCGGAGCGGCCGGGAACTCCGGGCGGACGGCATCGTCCCCGCCGACGCGCTCCTCCTTCACCCCGGTCCAGCCGTACTCGTCACCGGCCCAGACGCTCGGGGTCCCGGCGACCGTGAAGAGGACGGCGGCGGCGTGCCCGGCGAACCGCTCCCCCACGGCGCTCGCGATGCGCGTCACGTCGTGGTTGCCGACGAACGTGCTCGGTGCCTGTGCGGCCAGCAGTTCGTCGTGCCGTTCGACGGCGTGGGCGAGCTCGAAGCAGTTCCGGTCGGCGATGCCGTGCCAGATGCCCTGCCAGAGCTCGTACTGCGTGGTGGAGTCGACCGTCGAGGCGCGGACGAACGCAGCCGTGTCCCCGTGGATGACCTCGCCCGTGAACCAGGCGTCCGGGAAGCGCTCCCGGACGCGCGGCAGCACCCGTGCCCAGAACGCCGTCGGTACCGCGTAGGCCGCGTCGAGCCGCCAGCCGTCGACGCCCCGTGCGAGCCAGTGCGTCATCACCTCGACGACGAGGTCCTCGGTGGCGCGGCTGCCGTGGTCGAGCGCGACGAGGATGTCGTGCCCCTCGAACAGTCCCACCGGCACGTCGTCGCCGGGCGACCAGCCTGCCCAGTCGATCGCGAACAGATCCGCCGTCGGCGCGTCTGGCCCCTGCTCCTCGACGGCGCGGAAGGCCGGGTGCTCCCGTCCGACGTGGTTGAACACCCCGTCGAGCAGGACCCGGATCCCCCGGTCGTGCGCGGCCGTGACGAGCCGGTCGAAGTCGTCGTCGTCACCGAGCCGCGGGTCGATCCGGAAGTGGTCGACCGTGTCGTAGCCGTGCGTCGAGCTCGTGAAGACGGGACCCAGCAGCAGCCCGTTCAGCCCGAGGTCCACGACGTGGTCGAGCCAGGGCTCGATGCGGCCGAGCCGGTGGTCGACGGGGCGTTCGTCCACGGGGGTGTCCGGCCGGACGTCGGCACCGACGAACCCGAGCGGGTAGACGTGCCACCACATGACGTGCTCGACCCAGGCGGGCTCGGCGGGACGCTTGGGTGCGGTGTCGGTGTTCACCGACCCGATGCTGCCAGCCGTGCCTGGGCTGGGCGCGAGACCGGACAGCGGGGACAGGATGGTCGCATGGGACGAGCGATCAGGACCGAGGCGGACGCCGCCGCGAACGAGGCGGAGCACGCCGATCGGACGTGTGCCGCGTGCGGACGACGGATGCCCGATTCCGCCGGGCCGGAGGCGAAGTGGTGCTCGGCAGCGTGCCGGAAGCACGGCGTCGACGAGACCGACCTCGCGCTCGAGCAGCGTATCGACGAGCTCCTCGCCGCACGGGCCCGCACGTCCAGCATCTGCCCGTCGGACGCCGCCCGGGCCCTCGACCCAGACGGCTGGCGTGACCTCATGGAGCCGGCACGGCGGGCCGCACGGCGCATGGTGGCCCGCGGTGAGGTCGAGATCACGCAGCACGGCAGCGTCGTCGACCCGTCCACCGCCAAGGGCCCGATCCGTATCCGCCGACCGCGCTGACATGGACGACCGCCTCGTCACGGCCACTCACCGCGCCGATCACCTCGCTGCCGTCGGCGGCACCGTCATCGGCATCTCGCAACAGGCCGCCCTCGCCGGACTCTCCGTGTTGTGGACCGCACTCGGCGCCGTCGGGATCACCCGGCCCGCGGAACTCGTCTGGACGATCATCGCAGCGATCGGTGCAGTGCTCACCGTCACCGTGTGGATCCGCGCCCGTCGGACGGGGGCCTTGCTGCCGTTCTTCCTCACCGCTCCCGAGCGGCCGCTCGCGGTCCTCACCCCGGCGCAACGTCGCGAACTCCGACGACAGTTGAGGCGACCGGGCACCGTCACGGAACCGTACGCGGGACTCGTCCGGAGCATGATCGACTGGCAGCGCCGCTCGTCGCGTGCCGCCGTCCCGGTGCTCGTCGGGGTGTTCCTCAGTCTGGTCGGGCTCTCCGGTTCGGTCGCGATGACCAACGGGACGGCTGGATGGTCCTTGATGGTCGGCCTCCTCGCCGTCGCCGTGTTCATCACCGTGGTCAGTCGCTTCGAATCGCGGCGTCAACTGCTCGTCCGGGAACAAGCACAGCACGACACGTGTTGAGCATCGGGATGACCTCGATCGACACCGCCGCACAGTCCCCCGACCGTCTCCGAGCCCTCGTGGTGGGTGCCAGCGGCATCACCGGATCGGCGCTCGTCTCGCACCTGCTCGACCTCGGGTGGGAGGTGACCGCGCTCTCCCGCCGGCCCCTCGCCCGCGACGGTGTCCGCACCGTGGCCGCGGACCTGCGGGACCCGGACTCGCTGGGCACCGCCCTCGCCGACGAGCGCCCGACCCACGTCTTCTTCACCGCGTGGCAGCGGCAGGACACCGAGGCCGAGAACATCCGCGTGAACGGCGGCATGGTGCGCGACCTCCTCGCTGCCCTCGCCCACGCGCCGCTCGAGCACGTCGCCCTCGTCACCGGGCTGAAGCACTACCTCGGCCCGTTCGAGGCGTACGCCGCCGGCGAGATGCCCGACACCCCGTTCCACGAGGAAGAACCGCGCCTCGACACCCCGAACTTCTACTACGCCCAGGAGGACGAGCTCTTCGCCGCCGCCGACCGCCAGGGCTTCACCTGGTCGGTGCACCGCTCGCACACGGTGATCGGCCACGCCGTCGGCAACGCGATGAACATGGGGCTGACCATCGCGGTGCAGGCGACCCTGGCGAAGGAGCTCGGTCTGGACTTCGTGTTCCCGGGCAGCGAGGCGCAGTGGAACGGCCTCACCGACATGACGGACGCCGGCATCCTGGCCGAGCACATGGTCTGGGCGTCGACCACGCCCGAGGGTGCCGACGAGGCGTTCAACATCGTGAACGGCGACGTGTTCCGCTGGCGCTGGATGTGGCCTCGGCTCGCCTCCCACCTCGGTGTCGACCCGGCGCGGGTCGTGGGGTACGAGGATGCGCCGCGTCCGCTCGAGGAGCAGATGGCGCCGCACGAGGCTGCGTGGGCCGACATCGCGGAGCGCCACGGCCTCGTCGAACCCGACATCACCCGGCTCGCCTCGTGGTGGCACACCGACGCCGACCTCGGTCGTGCGATGGAGGTCGTCACCGACATGGGCAAGAGCCGCGACGCCGGTTTCACCGCCTTCCGTCGCACCGAACGTGCCTTCGCCGAGCTCTTAGACCGCTACCGCGCCGACCGGCTGATCCCCTGATCCGTACCCCGGTGGAAGTAATCGGGGGACACGAACCTGCGGCCCGGCCGCGAGCCGCGCTGCTGCCCCTGGTTGTGTTCGTGGCACAGGCCCCGAGGACCCTCGGCGGTCCCCGGAGGAAGGAAGACACCATGTCGCTCGGAGACAAGGCGAAGGACGTCACCCAGAAGGTCGTCGGCAAGGTCGAGGAAGCGGTCGGCAAGCACACCGACGACGACGAGCTCAAGCACCAGGGCCAGAAGGACCAGGTCATGGGCGAGGGACGTCTCGAGACCGAGAAGGCGAAGGACCACCTCGACGGTCACTGAGCCCGTCGCACCACGCAACGCCCGCGCCCGACGGCGCGGGCGTTCGTCGTCTCAGAAGGCGTAGCGGATGCGGCAGCTCGGCAGGTGCTCCGCGACGAGTTCCCGGAACCGCTCGACCAGCTGCCCCTTCATCCCTGAGCGGTAGCGGACGTTGACCGCGCCGTTCTGCGACACCTTCTGCTCCTGCAGGTCCGGGCGCCACAACAGGTCCTCGGCCTTCGGGTGCCAGCCGAGGTTGACCTCGTGCAGGGGCTCGTTGTGGGTGAGGAAGATGACCTCGGCCGCGAGCTGCGCCTTCGCGGCCGGGGAGAGGACGTCGTCCACCTGACGCAGGAGGTCGGCCCAGTCGGACTCCCACGTCGGGGTCAGGATGACGGGCGAGAAGTTGAAGTGGACCTCGTACCCGGCGTCGACGAAGTCGTTCACTGCGGCGATCCGCTCGGCGATCGGGCTGGTGCGGATGTCGGTGACCTTCGCGGTCTCGTGCGGCATGAGCGAGAACCGGATGCGCGTGCGGCCCATCGGGTCCCAGTCGAGCAGGTCGCGGTTGACGTACTTCGTCGCGAAGGAGGCCTTGGCAGTCGGTGACATCCGGAACAGGTCGCAGAGGTCCCGCACGTTGTCGCTGAGCATCGCGTCCACCGAGCAGTCGCTGTTCTCGCCGATGTCGTAGACCCACGCGTGCGGGTCGCACTGGTTCGGCTCGGTCTTCGGTCCCTGCTTCGCGATGTTGCGGGCGACGTGCTTCGTGATCTGGTCGATGTTCGCGAAGACCGTCACGGGGTTGCTGTAGCCCTTGCGCCGTGGGACGTAGCAGTAGGCGCACGCCATGGCGCAGCCGTTCGCCGTCGACGGGGCGATGAAGTCCGCGGAGCGTCCGTTCGGCCGGGTCACGAGCGACTTCTTCACGCCGAGGACGAGCGCCTCGGTCTTGATGCGCACCCATCGCTGGACGTTCCGTTCGTCGCCGTGCACCTCCGGGATGTTCCAGTGCGACTCGACGGGGACGATCTCGGCGTCGGGCCACTGGCCGACGACCTCCTGCCCGCGCTGGAGCTCGAGGGCTGCCGGCTCGGCGTAGATCCGGCGGACGTCGAGCAGGGCGCGGGTGCGGGGTTCGGGCATCACCGCCGTTCTACCGCCCACCCCTGACACCGTGCACCGGATCCGCGCGGTGACCGTTCTGGTTCGCGATTCCCGGACTCCACGAACCAGAACGGTCATCCCTCCGGACGAACCCGGTGTCCGCTGCAAGACTCGGGTGCATGACCGCGACGCCCGACGACCACTTCTTCGTGGTCGACGGTCGGCGGTGGCGACGCACCGACCCAGCGCTCCCCGAGGACGTCGCCGCAGCCCTCCGGTCGCACCTCGGTCGGGGCCGCAACGCCGTCAAGCAGGCCAAGCGCTCCGGCGACGAGGACGCCCTCGCCGCAGCACGGCACCGCAACGGCCTGGCGAAGCACGGGCTCGGCGAACGCGGGCCCGAGTGGTGGACCCGCCCCGAGGCCGACCGGATCGCCGACGCCCGGCGAGCACTGCACGACCTCGACGCCCTCGACACCGATTCGCCCGACGCCTCGAGCCGGCCGCTGCCGTGAAGACCATCCGGCCGCCGCGACTCGACCGCGTGCTCAACATCATCGTCTTCGGTCCCGTCGGCATCGGGACGGGTGTCGCGGTTGCTTCGGTCGCCTTCTCACCGGGCGCGTCAGCCCGGGTCTTCGTCTTCGTCCTGGGTGTCGTGTTCGCTGCGATCGCTACCTGGGTGTTGGTCCGGCTCCCGCGGCTCGGCGTCCAACTGTGCGGAGACACGCTGCGGTACCACGGCTTCCTCGTCAGCTGGTCGGCGCCGCGCGACGGCATCACCACGGTGCTCGACGATGCGTTCGTCGAGTGGCGTGATGACAGCGGCACGGAACACCGGCGGCAGATCTGGATGCTCACGCAGGCGAGGGAGGACGACGGCACCAAGTTCGCCCCACTGTGGCGGTGGCGACGTGCGGCGCTGCTCGAGGTGCGGGCGTGGGCCGGAGCTCGAGCAGTCTGACTCCCGGAACGGTCAGGGGCGGTAGTCGTCGGGCTTGTTCGGGGTCGGGGTCGGCGGCGCTCCCGCACCGACGATCCCGCCGGAACCGAACGAGGTGAGCACCCCCGCCAGGACGTGGAGCACGGAGACGACCACGCGCCCGACCCACTGCAACACCCGCACCATCGCATCCCCCTCGGCTGCTCGGACTCCAGCGAATCCTAACCCCGTCAGCCCTCCGTGTGCCCGAGGTCCGGCTCGACCCGCAGGCACACCGACCGGGAGGCCGCGGCGTGCAGTTCGAGGACGACGACGTCGTTCCTCCCGGCGCGGAGCACCGGTCCGGGGACGGCCAGGGTGCGCTGCGGTCCGCGGGACCAGTACCGGCCGAGGCAGAACCCGTTGACCCAGGCGACACCCTTCCGGAACCCGTCGAGGGCGAGGTAGCGGTCCCCCGCCTCGGCGAGGTCGAACGACCCCGTGGCGAACACCGGTCCGGCCAGCACGTCGCCGTCGATGGGCAGTGCGTCGGCGAGGATCGTCAGCGCGGCCTCGGGCAACGGGTCGAGGGCCAGGGGCGACGCCGTCCACCGGGCGAGCGGGACCCCGTCGACGGCGATCCCGCCGATCAGGCCCTTCGGCTCGCCGATGCGCGGGCCGTAGTCGACGCGGCCCTGGTCCTCGACGAGGAGCTCGAGCTTGCCGGTGACCGGGGGCAGGGCGATGGCGCGGTCGTGGTGCTCCCGTTCGAGCACACCGACGACGATCCCGTCCACGGAGACGACGGCGCGGTCGCGGACCTCCTCGCCGACGGTGAGCACGCCGCCGGACGGCAGGTCCACCTCGGTCCGGTACAGCACGAAGCCGCTCGCAGCGCCGAGGGCGTCGAACGTCGGCGGGGTGTCGTGCGCGGACCACGACGTGAGGGACGGCAGCAGGGAGCGCAGGGGTGTGACGCGGTCGAGGCGGACGGCGACGTCCGAGGCGGGGGCGAGCCGCGCCTCCTGGCCCGGAGCCGACCCGACGGGACCGACGGGTCCGACGGGACCGACGGATGCGAGCCGACCCGACCCACCGGGCTGCATCGCAGCGGGCAGCGGCGGCACGGGCGCGTAGCGCTCGATGACCGAGCGGAAGGCGTGGAACTTCTCCGTCGGACGCCCGGCCTCGTCGAGCGGTGCGTCGTAGTCGTACGACGTCGCGATCGGGCGGTACACGCCCTTGTCGTTCGCGCCGTTCGTGAAGCCGAAGTTCGTGCCCCCGTGGAACATGTAGATGTTGACCGAGCCACCGGCGGCGAGCAGGTCGTCCAGGTCCGACGCTGAGGCGACGGCGGGCGTGGTGTGGTGGTGCTCGCCCCAGCTGTCGAACCAGCCGTCCCAGAACTCCGAGCACATCAGGGGGCCGGTCGGCTGGGCCTGTCGGAGTCGCGCGAGCCGTTCGACGGAACGCGAGCCGAACGACCCGGTCTTGTGCAGCGAGGGCAGCGAACCGTCCTCGAGCATCGTGCCCATCGGCTGGTCGACGCTCGTGAAGGGGACGGTGAGCCCGATCGCGCGGTGCATCGCCTCGAGCTTCGACAGGTAGACGGGGTCGGAGCCGTACGCGCCGTACTCGTTCTCGACCTGCACGAGCACGATCGGCCCGCCGTGGTCGATCTGCCTCGGGACCAGCACCGGCGCGAGATGCTCCAAGTACCCCTGCACGGCGGCGAGGAACCCCGGCTCGTCGCGGCGGACTGCGACGGTGCCGTCGGCGAAGAGCCAGTACGGCAGGCCGCCGTTCGTCCACTCCGCGCAGATGTAGGGGCCGGGACGGACGATGGCGTGCATGCCCTCGGCGGCGACGAGGTCCAGGAAGCGGCCGAGGTCGAGACCGTCCTCGAAACTGAACGAAGAAGGCGACGGCGCGTGCGCGTTCCAGGCGACGTACGTCTCGATGGTGTTGAGCCCCATCAGCTTCGCCTTGCGGATCCGGTCCGCCCACAGGTCGGGGTGGACACGGAAGTAGTGGATCGCGCCGGACAGGATCCGGTGCGGCTCGCCGTCGAGCAGGAAGTCGGTGTCGCCGATGGCGAAGCGCATGGGGGAACTCTTTCAGGAGACGGGGCCGTGCGGAAGGTTCCGCACGGCCCCGGGTCGAACTGGTGTGGTGACTACTTGGACGAGACCGTGAAGCCCTGGTCCTTGCCGTACTTCGCGAGGGCCTTCTGCCAGGCGGCGAGACCGCTCTCGAGCGAGGTGCCGTTCTCGTACGACTGGCCGACGGTGTCCGCGTACACGCTGTTCGCGTACACCTGGTAGGGCAGGTAGGTGAAGTCGTTGTCGGACGACTTCGACGCGTCGACGAGCACCTTGTTGATCTGCTGGCCGCCGAAGTACTCCGGCTTCTCGTCGAGGAACGCCGAGGACTCGAGGTCGGCGGTGGTCGACGGGAACCCACCGGACTTCATGAAGATCCCGGTCGACTCCTTCGAGGAGTTCAGCCACTTGAGGAAGCCCGCCGCGAGCGCCGGGTTCTTCGACTGCTTCATCACCGCCTCGGCGCTGCCGCCGTTGTTCGCGGTCTGCGCGCTGCCGCCGTCGTAGGTCGGCATCGGCGCGACGCGCCAGTCACCGCTGGCGTCGGCGACGCTCGCCTCGAGGTTGCCGGGCATCCAGGCGCCGGTGATGAGCGTGGCGATCTGGCCGTTGCCGAGCTGCTTGTACCAGTCGTCGCTCCAGCCGACGGTCTTCGACAGCAGACCCTGCTCGACGAGCTGGTCCCAGGTCTTGGTCCACTTCTTCGTGCCGGCGTCCTCGAGGTTGATCGTGACCTTGTCGCCCGTCGTGGTGAAGGGCGTGCCGCCGGCCTGGGCGATCATGCTCGTGGTGAAGCCCGCGTCGCCGGAGTCGGCCGCGATGTACGCGTCCGGGTCGGCGTCGTGCAGCTTCTTGGCCGCGGCGACGTACTCGTCCCACGTCGTCGGCACGGCGATGTCGTGCTTGTCGAAGACCGTCTTGTTGTAGAACAGCGCCATGGGGCCGGAATCCTGGGGCAGACCGTAGATCTTGCCGTCCATGTCGACCGAGTTCCACGTGCTCGTCGCGAACTTGTCCTTCAGGTCGCCGAACCCGTACGAGGACAGGTCGAGCAGCGAGTCGGACAGCGCGAACTGCGGGAGCGCGTAGTACTCGACCTGGGCGACGTCGGGGGCGCCCGAGCCGGCCTTGATCGTGTTCTGGAGCTTCGTGTACTGGTCGGCGCCGGTGCCGGCGTTGACGAGCTTGACCTTCACCTTGGGGTAGGCCTTCTCGAACGCGGCGACCTGGTCCTTCGCGGACGGGGTCCACGACCAGTAGGTCAGCGTGCCGCCGTCCTTGAGGGCCTTCGAGATGTCGTCGGACGAACCGCCGGACGAGGAGCCGCCGGAGGCGCAGGCGGCGAGGGCGACGGCTGCGGTGACGCCGATGGCGACGGCGCTGAGGCCGCGCCGGAGACGCTTGTTCATGGAGGTGCCTTTCACTTCTTCGTGGAGAGGGGGTGGAGCTGCTGTGTGTCGGGCAGGAGGCGCGTGGCGGGGCCGCTGCGTGCCTCCCGTCCGACGGATCAGGCCTTGACGGAACCGGCCGCGAGGCCGGACTGCCAGAAGCGCTGGAGGAAGAGGAACGCGACCACGATCGGGATGATCGTGAGGAGCGATCCCGTGACGACGAGGTTGTAGATCGGCTCGGCACCGGACCCGGTGGCCTGCGCGTTCCACTGGTTGAGGCCGACCGTCAGCGGGTACCACTTCGGGTCGCTCAGCATGATGAGCGGCAGGAAGTAGTTGTTCCAGGTGGCCACGACGGCGAAGAGGAGGACCGTGACGACACCGGGCGCGAGCAGGCGGAGCGCGATGGTGAAGAAGATCCGGAACTCGCCGGCGCCGTCCATGCGGGCGGCCTCGAGGAGTTCGGCGGGGATCGCGTCCACCGCGTAGGTCCAGATCAGGTACATGCCGAAGGGGCTGATGAGCGACGGCAGGATGATCGCCCACGGGGTGTTCGTCAGGCCGAACTGCGAGAAGAGCAGGAAGGTCGGGACGGCGAGGGCGGTGCCGGGGACGGCGATCGCACCGAGGACGACGGCGAAGACCGCACGGCGGCCGGGGAACTGGAACTTCGCCATGCCGTAGCCGGCGATCGTGGCGAGGAGGGTCGCGCCACCGGCGCCGACGACCACGTAGAGCAGCGTGTTGCCGAGCCACTGCACGAAGATGCCGTCGTTGTACGTCAGCGTGTCGACGATGTTCTGCCAGAGGTTGAACTTCCCGCCGAACCACAGGCCGAAGGTCGAGAGGAGCGAGGCCTGCGTCTTCGTGCTGTTCACGAGCAGGTAGAACAGCGGCGCGAACGAGTAGACGACGAAGACGATCATCACGGCCGTGAGCAGGCCGGAACGCTTCGGCTTGCGTCCGTCGACGTGCTGCTCGGCCTTCCGCTCGGCACGCCTGGAGGCGCGGCTCGACCGGGCCTGCGGGTCGCGCAGCGTCGTGGTCGCCTCGGTGACGGTAGCCGGGCCGGACGCGCCGGTCGCCGGGTGCTGCAGGGTGCTCATCGGTTCTCCTCGCGGGTGCCGCGGACCTGGACGACGTAGGCGATCACCGCGGTGATCACGCCCATGACGATCGCGACGGTGGCGGAGTAGTTGAACTGCTGGCCGCTGAACGACAGCGAGTAGGCGTACATGTTCGGCGTGAAGGCACTGCCGATGACGTTCGGGGCGAGCGTCTTGAGCAGGTTCGGCTCGTTGAAGAGCTGGAAGCTGCCGATGATCGAGAAGATCGTGGCGATCACCATCGGGCCGCGCAGGGCCGGGAGCTTGATCGAGAAGACCGTGCGCATCGGGCCGGCGCCGTCGAGCTCGGCCGCCTCGTACAGCTCGCCGGGCACGGTGCGGAGCGCGGCGTAGAAGATCAGCATGTTGTAGCCGAGGAACTCCCACGTGACCACGTTGCCGATCGACGTGAGGACCCAGTCCGGGCTGAACGGCTGCAGCAGGTCGATGCCGAGCGCGTGGTTCGCGGTACCGGTGAGGCCGAACTGGTTGCCGTAGATGAAGCCCCAGATCAGCGCGGCGACGACACCGGGGACCGCGTAGGGCAGGAACACCGCGATGCGGAAGAAGCTCGTTCCCCAGAGGCGCGCGCTGTCGAGTGCGAGGGCGGCGACGAGCGCGAGGCCGAGCATGATCGGGACCTGCACGACGAGGAACACCGCGACCCGGCCGAGGCCCGACCAGAACTTCGCGTCCTGGAAGAGCTGCACGTAGTTGGCGAACCAGACGAACTGGTTGCCGCCGATGAGCTGGTCGCGGAACAGGCTGAGCCAGAGCGCGTAGCCGATCGGGACGATGAGCATCGCGACGAGGACGACGACGAACGGGCCGACGAAGAGCCATCCCGTGTACCGGCCGCGCGGTCTGGCGCGGCGCCGCGGTGGCACGGCCGGGGCGGTGGCTCCGGCTGCGCGCGCTTCCAGCGTGCTCATGTGACTCCCTTGTCGTGCTGTGTTCGGGTCCGTCGATGTTGACGTCAACATCGAACGGCGCGACGATAGCATGGCAACGTCAACATGCGCTAGCGTCCGGTGCAGGCCGTCGCGCTCGACGTCCACTCGCACCGATGGGAGACCCCGTGACGACCGACCTGTCCGCCACGCGCCGGTCCCCCTCGATGGCCGCCGTGGCCGAGGCCGCCGGGGTCTCGATGCAGACCGTGTCCCGCGTCGCTCGCGGCTTCGACAACGTCTCGCCGGACACCCGTGACCGGGTCCAGCGTGTGATGGACGACCTCGGCTACCGCCCGAACCGCGCTGCCCGGGCCCTCCGCTCCGGGCGCTTCCGGACGATCGGCGTGATCATGTTCACCCTCGCGTCGTACGGCAACATGCGCACGCTCGAGGCGATCGCCGACGCGGCCGGCGTCGCCGACTTCACGATCACGTTGCTGCCGATGGCCTCCCGCACCGAGGAAGGCGTCCGCTCGGCCTTCTCCCGCCTGCACGAACAGGCCGTCGACGGGGTCGTCATCATCATCGAGTCGCACATCATCGACACGGCCGAGGTCGTCCTGCCCGACGGCGTCCCGATGGTCGTCGTCGACTCGACCGGCACCACGCAGCACCCGGCGATCGACACCGACCAGGCCGACGGCGCCCGCCGGGCCACGCAGCACCTGCTCGACCTCGGGCACGAGACCGTCTGGCACGTCGCCGGCCCCGAGTCGTCGTACTCGGCCGCCCGGCGTCTCGCCGCCTGGCAGGCCACGCTCGAGGCCGCCGGGCGCACCGTCCCGTCGGTGTTCCGCGGCGGCTGGGGTGCCGAGTCCGGGTACCGCGCCGGGCAGGAGATCGCCCGCCGCCCCGAGATCACGGCCGTCTTCGCCGCGAACGACCAGACGGCCCTCGGGGTGCTCCGCGCCGCCCACGAACTCGGGCGTCCCGTGCCGGAGACCCTCAGCGTGGTGGGCTTCGACGACTCCCCCGAGTCCGACTCGTTCTGGCCGCCGCTGACCACCGTGCACCAGTCCTTCGACGAGGTCGGGCGCCGGGCGGTCCGGAACCTCCTCGCCCAGATCGACGGGCAGCCGGTCCGCGCCGAGGCCGACCTCGTGCCGGTCCGCCTGGTGGTCCGGGCGAGCACCGCGCCGCCGCCGGCCTGACGCACCCCGCCGCCGCGGCGTCCGTCACACGGTCAGCGCGCGGGGCGTACCGTGCACACGGAGCCGGTCTGCTGTCCCGGCCCCGGGTGTGCGCCACTTCCGTGTGTCCGGAGGACGAGCCACCGCTGCGGTCCTCATCTCCCCACCTCGGCGCGTTCGGATCATGAAGAACATCGTGTACGGCCTGACCGCCGTCCTGACCTCCGACGAGGCCGCGGACGCCGTGCTGGACTACGCCGCAGCACTCGCGCACGCCGGACTCGCGGACACCGTCGCCGTCCCCACCGTCGACGCGTTCGGGAGCACCACGACGACGTCGTTCCTGCTCGCCCCGGCGCTCGGGCTCCTCATCGAGGACGCCGCCGACGACCCGCTCGGCCCCGACACGGCTGCCTTCGTCGAGGAGATCTCGTGGCGGGCGCGCGCCGTGCGCTGCACGCCGCCGCCGCACGCCTGACGAGCGCGACGGACGGGAGGCGCGGTGCCAGTCCGCCGCGCGCCTCCCGTCCGCCGTCGCGAAAGCGACACGTCACAGCGAACCTCCGGCGCACAACTGTCGCCCTGGCGACACGGACGCGCGCCGCACGCGGCACGGTGTCGCTTCCGCAGCACGGACTGCGCCGCACCGCCGACGGACGGGAGGCGCGGTGCCAGCCCGCATCGCGCCTCCCGGCCGCCGTCACGAAAGCGACAGGTCACAGCGAACCTCCGGCGCACATCTGTCGCCCTGGCGACACGGACGCGCGCCGCACGCGGTAGGCTGTCGCTTCCGCAGCACGGACTGCGCTGCGACTGACCGCCGGACGGGAGGCGCGGCGCCAGTCCGCACCGCGCCTCCCGTCCGCCGTCGCGCACCTCACGCGCCCAGCGACACCTCACGCGCCAGCAGCCCCGTGAACTGTCGCCCACCCCGTGAAGTCGCGACCGCCCCGCCCCGCCCCGCGGCCGCGCCGCACGGCAGAAGGCGCCGGCACCGCGAAGCGGTCCGACGCCCTCTGTGCTCACTCGACGCCCGCCGCAGCGTGCGCCGAGGCGTCTCAGCCGATCGACACGGCGGTCCAGGAGACCGGCGGGAGCTCGATCGTGATGGTGTCACCCTCGCGGCGGACGGACTCGTTGGTGCGGAGCCCGACGCGCTCGGTGTTCGCCAGGTCGTTCACGGCGTGCAGGTCGTCGTCCCAGACGCCCTCGGCACGGACGTCACCGTCGACCGACAGGCCGGCGAGGTCGATCGTCACCGTGGTCGACTCCGACGGGTGCCGGTTCACGAGGAACACCGCGGCACCGTCGTCCGAGACCGTGGCGGCCGAGTCGACGACCGGGACCTCGCCGTACTTGCCGCCGTCGACCGTGTCACCCGAGGCCTTGACCTGCAGCGACGTGCCGTTGGCGAGCTTCGACGTCAGCGAGAACGGGAAGAACGTCGTCTGACGCCAGGCCGGGCCGCCGGGCTCGGTCATGATCGGGCCGATCACGTTGACGAGCTGCGCGAGCGAGGCCGAGGCGACGCGGTCGGCGTGCCGCAGCAGCGAGATGAGCAGGCCACCGACGACGACGGCGTCGGCGACCGTGTAGACGTCCTCGAGCAGGCGCGGCGCGACCGGCCAGTCCTGCAGCTCGAAGGTCTTCTGCTGCTCGTTCCACTTCGAGATGGACCAGACGTTCCACTCGTCGAAGGAGATGTCGATCCGCTTGTCGGACTTCTTCTGCGCCTGTACGTGGTCGGCGGCGGTCGTGACCGTCTTGATGAAGTGGTCCATGTTCACGCCGGAGGCGAGGAAGGAGGCGAGGTCGTCGCCCTCCTCGTAGTAGGCGTGGGCGGAGATGTAGTCGACGTCGTCGTAGGTGTGCTCGAGGACGGTCCGCTCCCACTCGCCGAACGTCGGCATCGACGCCCCGGAGGAACCGCAGGCGACGAGCTCGAGGTCGGGCTGGATCTGCCGCATGGCCTTGGCGGTCATGGCGGCGAGCTTGCCGTAGTCCTCGGCGTTCTTGTGACCGAGCTGCCACGGGCCGTCCATCTCGTTGCCGAGGCACCACATCTTGATGGCGAAGGGCTCCTGGCGACCGTTCGACTTGCGGTACTCGCTGAGGGCGGTGCCGGCGTCGATGTTCGCGTACTCCAGGAGCTCGATGGCCTCCTGCGTGCCGCGCGTGCCGAGGTTGACGGCGAGCATGAGCTCCGAACCGACCTGGTCGAGCCAGTGCTGGAACTCGTGCAGGCCGACCTCGTTCGTCTCGGTCGAGTGCCAGGCGAGGTCGAGGCGGCGGGGGCGCTGCTCGACCGGGCCGACGCCGTCCTCCCACTTGTAGCCGGAGACGAAGTTGCCGCCGGGGTAGCGGATCGCGGACACGTTGAGTTCCTTGACGAGCTCGACGACGTCCTTGCGGAAGCCGTGCTCGTCGGCGGTCTCGTGCGACGGCTCGTGGATGCCGTCGTAGACGTGGCGTCCGAGGTGTTCGACGAACCCGCCGAACAGGCGACGTCGCACCGGCCCCACGGTGAACGCGGCGTCGAGGACGAGGTGTGTGCGGGGCATGGATCTCCTTCGATCGTGGGGCTGCCTGCGCTCGGCGAAAGTGAGCGCTCACGTTCCCGAAACGCTAGCGGCTTTCCGCGCGACACGAAAGGGGGCGGCCACGAACATCACGGATCGGTCGTCACCCGCGCCGAAAGGGTGGCGGCACGCCGGGACGCGCGCTAATGTGAGCGCTCACGGAGCACCGACCCTGCTCCGACTCGGCCCGTCCCGATGGAGTGATGCCATGCCGAACCGAATCCCCGTACCCACCCCGCACCCACGAGGCGGCGCCTTCACACGGCGGAGCCTCCTCGCCGCGGGCGCAGCCGCCGCGACGGTCCTGCCGCTCGCCGCCTGCTCCAGCCCCCTCGCCGCCGGCATCGCCGGTGCACCGCTCAACCCGGAGACGCTCGTCTTCTGGAACCTGTTCGGTGGCGGTGACGGCCTCCGCATGCAGGAGATGGAGGCCGGCTACGCCAAGCAGCACGGCGGCTCGTCCTCGCTGCAGGCGACCACGTTCGCGTGGGGCAACCCGTACTACTCCAAGGTCACACTGGCCACCGTCGGGAACAAGCCGCCGGACGTCGCGATCGCCCACCTCACCCGTGCGAAGCCGCTCTGGGACGGCGACCTGCTCGACCCGATCACGAACGAGGACCTGGCGAGCGTCGGCCTGAGTGCCAGCGACTTCAACCAGAAGGCGTGGACGGCGCAGAAGACCGACGGCAAGAACATCTGCATCCCGCTCGACACCCACCCGTTCGTGCTCTTCTACAACGTTGATGTCTGCCAGAAGGCCGGCCTCATCGACAGCGACGGCAACCTCAAGGACCTGACCGGGATCGACGCCTTCGAGAGCGCCCTCGCCGCGGTCGCGAAGGTCACCGGCGGCACGGCCCTCAACGTCGCGAACGTCAGCGAGATCGCGACCCCGTGGCGGTTCTTCTGGACGATGTACAACCAGATCGACGGTGCGACGCCGTTCATCAGCGACGGTGGCGCGAAGCTCACCGTCAACGAGGACGCGTACACGAAGGTCACCGACATGACCCAGAAGTGGGTGAAGAACGGCTGGCTCAACAAGGGCCTCGACTACGCCACCGCGCAGACGCTGATGTTCACCGGCAAGGCGGGCTTCTTCATGCAGGGCGAGTGGGAGATCAGCACGGCGCAGTCCATCAAGGGCCTGAAGTTCGGCATGGCGCCGATCCCGCAGCTCTTCGACAAGCCGGCGACGCAGGCCGACTCGCACACGTTCATCCTCCCGAGGAAGGACCGCACGCCCGAGCAGCGCAAGGCGCACATGCTCTTCATCAAGCAGATGCTCGAGCAGAGCCTCACGTGGGCGCAGGGCGGTCACGTCCCGGCCTACATGCCGACCTACGACAGCACCGCGTACAAGAAGCTCACGCCGCAGTCGAACTACGCCTCGGCCGCCGAGAGCGCCGTGTTCGACGACCCGGCCTGGTACGGCGGATCGGGGTCGACCTTCGAGAACACGGTCGGCGCCCAGCTCGCCCTCGTCCAGCAGGGCAGCAGCTCCCCCGCGCAGGCCATGTCCGCGATCAAGTCCCAGCTGTCCACCTACCTCAACACCCCGAGCCCGCTGTAAGCCCGCGCGAAAGGCACGATGACGTGACCACAGCACCTGTCCTCGACCGGCCCACCGACGCCACCACGGCGCCGCGTGCTCGCCGGGCCGGCTCCTTCCGGACCAGCCTCACGCGCGGCCAGGGCCGCACGGGGTGGCTCTTCCTCGCCCCCTTCGGCCTGTTCTACCTGGCCTTCCTGCTCGGCCCCACGGTGTGGATGATCGTGTCGAGCTTCTTCAACACCTCGACGGTCCGCACCGGGCTCGGCAGCTTCGCCGGGTTCGCGAACTACGCCGAGATGCTCGGCCGTGACGACTTCTGGTCGTCGCTCTGGCACACCCTGCAGTTCACGCTCTACACGACGCCGCCGCTCGTCATCCTGGCGTTCCTCTTCGCCGTGCTGACGAACCGGATGAACCGCGGCCAGTGGTTCTTCCGACTGGCGTTCTTCCTGCCGTTCATCCTGCCGTCGGCGACGATCTCGCTGATCTGGGTGTTCATCTTCACCCCCGCGACCGGTCTGTTCGCGTCGATCCAGTCGGCCCTCGGGCTGACCCCCGGCGCCGGCGTCCTGGCGAGCCCGAACACCGCGATGATCGGTGTCGCGATCGCCACGGTCTGGTGGACCCTCGGCTTCAACTTCGTGCTCTACCTGGCCGGCCTGCAGGAGATCCCGCGCGAACTGTACGAGGCGGCGGCCGTCGACGGCGCGTCGAACTGGCAGCAGATCAAGTCGATCACGCTCCCGCTGCTCGGCCGCACCACGACGCTGGTCATCCTGCTGCAGATCATCGCCAGCCTGAAGATCTTCGACCAGGTGTACCTGATGACGAACGGCGGACCGGGCATCTCGACCCAGGTCTCGCTGCAGCTCATCACCGGCGTCGGCTTCACCGACAACCGACTCGGCGCAGCATCGGCCGCATCGGTGCTCCTGTTCATCGTGATCGTCGCGATCGCGATCATCCGGCAGATCGTCGAGCGCGCTGCCGCCAAGCGAGAGATGGGTGCCTGACGTGACCACCACCGAGAGCATCACGACCGACCGCCCGAAGCTCCGCACCGGGGTCTCCGCCGCGGCACCGGCGAACGCCGCCAAGATCGGCGTCTCCGGCAAGGGCTTCAACCTCGTCGCCGGCATCATCCTCGGCGTCTTCGCGGTGATCTGGCTCATCCCGAGCCTGTTCGCCCTGAAGACGTCCTTGTCCGACAACGGCGTCGCGGCCCTCGGCGCCAACTCGATCCTGTCGAACTGGAACCCGACGCTGCACTCCTACGCGGCACTGTTCCAGGCCGGCGACATCTGGAACTGGTACCTGGCGAGCGGCATCACGAGCCTCGTGACGACCGCCCTGACGGTGCTGTTCGCGTCGATGGCGGCGTTCGCGCTGTCCCGGCTCGCGTTCCGCGGGCGGAACGTCGCGTTCCTGCTCATCATCCTGGGCATCATGATCCCGACGCAGGTCCTGATCATCCCGATCTTCCAGGAGCTCAACTCGGTCGGCCTGCTGAACACCTACTGGTCGGTCATCTTCCCGCAGGTGCCCGCGGTGATCGCGGTGTTCATCTTCAAGCAGTTCTTCGACGGCATCCCCCGGGAGCTCGAGGAGGCGGCGCGCATCGACGGCGCCGGCATGTGGAAGATCTACTGGTCGGTGATCCTGCCGCTCTCGCGACCGGTCATCGCCGCGGTGGCGATCCTGACGTTCGTCGGGGTCTGGAACAACCTGCTGCTGCCACTGTTCGTGCTGTCGAACCCGGACCTCATGACGATCCCGGTCGGGCTCGCCACGGTCCAGGGCAGCTTCGGTCAGCGCTACGCGGACATCCAGGCCGGGGCGATCCTGGCGGCGCTGCCGCTGATCATCCTGTACCTGATCTTCCAGCGGCAGATCGTCGAGGGCGTGACGGGTTCCGGCCTCAAGGGCTGACGCGACCACAGGACGGACGGGAGGGACGGTGCCAGCTGGCACCGTCCCTCCCGTCTCGGCCGTCACCCCGCTGGCGCGGTGCGCCGGAACCGGCGGGTGGGGCCCACCTCCCGTCCCGCGTGTGGGGACCCCGGACGCGGGGTGGCCGGCCCGCCGCGTCGTCCGGCATGATCGCGGGGTGCCGAAGACCCACCGGCGGCTGCTCGCCGCCATCGCCGCCACGGGCGTCCTCCTGTCCCTGACCGGGTGCACGCACCACAACGCGTTCCCGAAGGACTACGGGCACGCGTGGCTCGACCGCATGACGACCCTCCTCGGCGGCGGTGAGGACGGGGAGGGCGGAGCGGGTGGGCAGCTCCTCGCGGACGACGACGACCACGGACCGGTCACCGGGTCAGCCGCGCTCCAGTACGAGCTCTCGGGCCCGTACGACGTCCTCGCGGTGTGCCGTTCGACGGCGACCGTGCACCTGACGATCCGCGACTTCACCGCGCGGAAGGAGCACGACGGCGAGTCGACGGATCCCCGCACGGTCCTCGACGAGGGCGAAATCGTCTGCGGCGCGACCACCCGCCTGTCCATCACGGTGCCCGCCGACGCCGACGGCATCATGCTCGACGTCAGCACCGCCGATCGGTCGGGGCGTGCGCTGTGGGACGCGGCCATCGTGCCGCGGGGCTGGACGCCCTGACGCGACGGGGCGCGGGTCAGGCGGAGACGGACTCGCGGGCCTGGTGCTTCCAGAAGCCGGAGAACGTGATCCGGGACTTCGGCAGCCCGGCACGGTGCAGGTGTCGACGTCCCTCCGTCGCGAGCGTCGACTCGCCCACCACGAAGGCGTACCCGCGGTCGTCGGCCGGGACGTGCCGCTGGAGCTCGGCGAGCGCCGCCCGACCGGGGACCGCGTGCGGGGCGACCTCGTCGCGGACGATCCACGTGACGGTGACACCCGTGGGTGCGTCGAGAGGACGGACGTCGCCTCTGGACGGGACCTCCTGGATGATGCGGCCGACCGCGTCGCGCGGGAGCGAGGCGGCGATGCCGACGACCCCGGGGAGCCCGGTCTCCTCGGCGGCGACCAGCACCTCGCTCGTGTCGGGCGGGCAGTCGAAGATGCAGCCCTGGTCGAGCATCGCGAGCTCGTCACCGGGGCGGGCGTCGCAGGCCCAGATGGCTGCGCGGCCCTCGGGGGTGCCGTCTGCGTCAGTGTGCACGACGAAGTCGACGTCGAGTTCGGGTGTGCCGTCGGCGAGCCGGCGGAAGGCCGCGACGGTGTAGTTCGCGCAGTGCGGGCGGACGTCCTCGGGGATGGCGAGGTAGGTCGGCCACCACTTGGTGCCGTCGAGGTCGGGCATCCGGAAGGCGTCCTGGTCCGGGCGCTGCACGAACAGGCGGAACCAGTGGTCGAACCCGAGGTAGCGGAACTCGTGCAGGTCGTCACCGGTGACCGTGACGCGGTGCATCGACGGGGTGACCCGTTCGGTGCGGACGACCCGCGCGCGGAAGAGCCGGGGGTTCTCGGGCAGGAGCCGCGGGATCTTCGCCATGAGGCAAGGCTAACCTAAGATGATCTCCGTGCCAGCCCCCATCCCCACCCTGGCTCCCGTCCGGGAGGCCCCCGCCACGCGTCCGACCGACGCGCTCGGCGTGCACCGAACCGCCGTCCGACGCCGGGCCCTGGTGATCGTCGCCCTCGTCGTGGTGCTCGCCCTGGTGGCGGTCGCGAGCCTGCTCCTCGGCAGCAACCGGATCGGCGCCGACCGCGTCCTCGACGGGCTCATGCGCACCGGCAGCAGCACGGACGAGGCGATCGTCTGGGGCTCCCGCATCCCCCGCACCCTCATCGGTGCAGCGGTCGGAGCGGCGCTCGGGATCGCGGGCCTGCTCATGCAGGGGCACACCCGGAACCCGCTCGCCGACCCCGGCCTGTTCGGCGTCTCGTCCGGCGCCGGCCTCGCGGTCGTGATCGGCGTCTACGTGTTCGGCATCACGAGCACGGGCGCCACGGTGTGGTTCGCGCTCGTCGGGGCCCTCGTGGCGAGCGTGGTCGTGTTCTCGGTGACGATCGCGGGCAGCGGGACCGCGAGCCCGGTGCCCCTCGCCCTCGCCGGAGCCGCGGTCTCGGCGCTGCTCGGTGCCCTGACGTCGTTCGTGGTGCTCACCGACCAGGACTCGCTCGACGCGTACCGGCTGTGGGTCGTCGGGTCGCTCGCGGCACGGCAGCTCGACGTCCTCGGAGCGGTCTGGCCGTTCCTCGTCGTCGGACTCGTGCTCGCCGTACTGAACGTGCGGGCGCTCGACGCGCTCGGGCTCGGGACGGACCTGGCGAAGGGCCTCGGCGAGAACGTGCTCGTCGCGCGGCTCGTCGGACTCGGCGGCATCACGCTCCTCGCCGCCGGGGCGACCGCCGCCGCGGGCCCGATCGGGTTCGTCGGCCTCACGGTGCCGCACGTCGCCCGGGCACTCGTCGGCACGGGGCACCGCTGGACCCTGCCGGTGTCCGCGCTGGTGGGTGCGGCGCTCGTCGTGCTCGCGGACGTGGTCGGTCGCCTGATCGGCGGCTTCGCCGAGGTGGAGGTCGGCATCGTCCTGGCCGTCATCGGCGGGCCCGTGTTCGTCGCCGTCGCACGTCGCCGATCGCTGGTGTCGCTGTGAGCGCGGCGGAGCAGGCGCGAACGCGCCGTCGCGGCGTCGTGGTCGGTCCCGTCGGGCTCGCCTGGCGCCCCCGCGTCTTCTGGTACACGGTCGCAGCGCTCGGTACCGTCGGCGTCCTGGTCGTCCTCGGTGTCGCGATCGGCTCGACCTGGATCGCCCCGGGCACGGTCCTCCGCTCGCTGTTCGGGCTCGAGACGGGGCCGGACGCCTTCATCGTCTCCACCCTGCGCCTCCCCCGTGTCCTCACCGGCGCACTCGTCGGCCTGACCCTCGGCGTCGCCGGCGCCCTCACCCAGACCTTCACGCGGAACCCGCTCGGGACGCCCGACATCATCGGGGTGACGTCCGGCGCGAGCGTCGGAGCGGTGGCCGCGATCGTGCTCGGCGGCGGGTCGTACTCGGTCTCGGCGATCGTCCTCGGCGGGGGCATCCCGGTGGCCGCGACGATCGGTGCGCTCCTCGCGGCCGCGGCGGTGTACGGGTTCGGGTGGCGTGGCGGCGTGCAGAGCTACCGGCTGATCCTCGTCGGCATCGGGGTGAGCGCCACGCTCGACGCGGTCACGAGCTACCTGCTCGTCCGCGCGAAGATCACGGCGGCAGCGGCGGCCTCGCAGTGGCTCGTCGGCAGCCTGTCGAGCACCTCGTGGTCGAGCGTCTGGCCGCTGCTCGTGGTCGCCGCGATCGCCGTCCCCCTGGCCCTGGCCACGAGCGCCGCCCTCGGCATCGGGCAGCTCGGCGACGAGGTCGCGACCGGGGTCGGCCTGGCCGTGCAGCGACACCGACTCGTCGTGATCGCGCTCGCGGTCGTCCTGACCGCCGCCGCCGTCGCCGCGGCCGGCCCGGTCGGCTTCGTCGCGTTGGTGGTCCCGCAGGTCGGGCTCCGGCTCGCCGGCACGAACCGTCCACCCCTGCTGCTCGCCGGAGCGCTCGGTGCCGCCCTCGTCCTCGCCGCGGACCTGCTCGCCCGGTCGGCGTTCCCGTGGCAGGTGCCGGTCGGCATCATCACGACCGTGATCGGCGCCCCGTACCTGATCTGGCTCCTCATCCGTCACCGCAAGGAGATGTCCCGATGACCCCCACCCCGGACACCACGACCGACGCCACCGTCCCCGTGCTCGAGGCGCGCGGGCTCGCGGTCGGCTACGACCGGCACCCCGTCCTCTCCGACCTCGACCTGCGGATCGAGCGGGGTACCGTCACGACGTTCCTCGGCGCGAACGGCTGCGGGAAGTCCACACTCCTCAAGGCCTTCGGCCGGGTGCTCAAGCCCCAGGCCGGCGAGGTCCACCTCGACGGGACCCCGATCCGCCGGGAGTCGAACCGAGCGGTCGCGAAGAAGCTCGCGATCCTGCCGCAGTCCCCCGTGGCCCCGGCCGGGACGAGCGTCCTCGACCTGGTGATGCGCGGCCGGAACCCGCACCAGTCGTGGGCGAAGCCGTGGACCGCCGACGACGCCGACGTCGCCGAGCAGGCCATCGCGGCGACCGGTCTGACCGAGGTCGCCCACCGGGACGTCGCGAGCCTGTCGGGCGGGCAGCGGCAGCGCGCCTGGATCGCGCTCGTGGTCGCGCAGCAGGCCGAGACGCTCCTGCTGGACGAACCGACGACCTACCTCGACCTGGCGCACCAGCTCGAGGTCCTCCGGCTCGTCCGGCGCCTCAACCGCGAACAGGGATCGACCGTGGTCATGGTCCTGCACGACCTGACGCTGGCGGCCCGGTACTCGGACCGGCTCGTGGTCCTGCACGAGGGCGGTGTCGCAGCGGACGGCACCCCGGCGGACGTCCTCACGCCGGAGCTGCTGGAACGCGCGTTCGGGCTGCACGCCCGCGTCGTCGCCGACCCGGTGACCGGGGCCCCGATGATCGTCCCCGAGGCCGACGAGCACGACGTGGTCCGCCACGACGAACTGGCGGGCGCGCTAAACTTAGGTTAGCCTCTCCTAACGTGAAGACCTTCCGCCGCGGCTCCTTCCGCGCCGCCCTCGTGACCTCCGTGGCCGTCTCGGCCCTCCTCCTCGCCGGCTGCTCCAGCACGAACAGCTCCGACGACAGCGCCGGCAGCGGCAGCAGCGCCGCAGCCGACGGCGCCTGGTCGTACAAGGACGCAACCGGCACGACCGTCAAGGTCGACCACACCCCGAAGCGCGTCGTCGTGCTCAACGACATCGCGATCTCGTTCATCGAGTACGGGCTCAAGCCGGTCGGTACCTTCGGGCAGCTCACCATGGCGAAGGACGCCCGCTTCGACGACCTCGACACCGACGGCATCACGCAGCTCGGCGAGGCCTACGGCGACATCGACCTCGAGCAGCTCGCCGCGCTGAAGCCCGACCTCGTCGTCACCTCGGTCTACCCGACGGACGAGAAGGGCACGCTCGACACCACCCAGCCGGGCTACGGCTTCAAGGACAAGGAACAGCAGAAGCAGGTCCAGGCGATCGCTCCGGTCGCCCAGGTCAAGTGGGGCGGCAAGGGCGAGGACGTCATCAAGACGATCGCCGACCTCGCCGAGTCCCTCGGTGCGAAGGAGTCCACGGTCGACGCGGCCGAGGACCGCTTCGAGACCGCAGCGGACGACCTCGAGAAGGCCGCGAAGGAGTCCGACCTCTCGGTCGTCTCGATGTACGCCGACGGCGACGGCGCCTACGTCACCCGCCCGAGCGACGAGCCGACGCTGCAGATGTACACGTCCTTCGGCGTCGACTTCGTGAACCCGAAGCCCAAGGGCTTCTACTGGGGCATCTACTCGTGGGAGAACGCCGGGCAGATCTCGGGTGACGTGATCCTGCTGTCGCAGCAGGGGTACCAGGTCGCCGACCTCGAGAAGCAGCCGACGTTCGCCGACAACGCGGCGCTCGAGGCCGGCCAGGTGCACAGCTGGACCTTCCCGGCGCTCGACTACGCGTCGCAGGCCGGCTACATGACGAAGCTCGCGGGCTGGCTCGAGGACAGCAAGAAGCTGTCCTAGTCGCCACCGGACGACGGACGGGAGGCGCGGTGCCGGCTGGCACCGCGCCTCCCGTCGTTCGTCCGCTGCAGCTCACCCCACGGGCACCGCCGCGTTGACCGCCGTCTGCGCCTGCCGCCACACGGCGGCACGGGTGCTCGCGTACGTCCCCTCGACGTTGTCGAAGTGGCGCAGGTTCGCCTTCCCGCCGTCGGTGTTCCCCTGCCAGTAGGCCGTCACCGCGCGGGTCGTCCCGCCGATGAGCCAGATCTGGTCGGCGTCGTCGGTGGTGCCGGTCTTGCCGAACAGGGTCGCACCGTCCGGGGTCTGCCCGCCGTTCGCGGTACCGCCGCGGAACGCGCCCTGCATGACCTCGAACGCGGTGGTCGCGACGGCGGTGGGGACGGCTTGCCGGCACGAGCGCTGCTGGCCGCCGAGCTGCTCGCCGTCCCGCGAGGTCACCTGGTCGATGACGACCGGCGCGCAGTACACGCCGCCGTTCGCGACGCCGGCGTACGCGGCCGCCATGGTGAGCGGCGCGATGCTCGTCGTGCCGAGCACGGCCGCGGGGTTCGCCGGCAGGGCTCCCCCGGTCGCCGGGTGCACGCCGAGCGCCGCCGCGGTGTCGCGGATGTCGCACAGGTCGAGCTGCTCGGCCATCGACGCGTAGGCGGCGTTCACCGACTGCGCCGTCGCCGCGCGGACCGTGAAGCGGCCGGTCTGCCCCGGCGAGTCGTTCTTCGGGTTCCAGTACGAGTCGAGCGTCTGCCCGCACTGCGTCCACGAGCTCCGCCCGTGCCGGGTGCCGTCGACGACCGCGTCGGGGCTCTTGCCGGCGGCGAGCCACTGCAGGAGCGTGAACATCTTGTAGGTCGAGCCGACCTGGAACCCGGTCGAGTCGCCGTTCGCCTCGTCGGTCGCGTAGTTCAGCGAGGTCGCGCTCGCGGGGGCGTTCGACGAGCGGTCGTAGTCCTTGTTCTGCGCCATCGTCAGGACCCGACCGGTCCCGGCCTCGACCGTGTCCAGCGTGGCGCCGAGTGCGAACCGGGACTCGGTGGCCGGGTCGTAGCGGTCGAGCAGCGCCTTCTGCTGCCCGTTCAGGTCGAGGTCGAGGGTCGTCTGCACGCGGTAGCCGCCCTTCCGCCAGGCGTCGTCGCGGCGGTCCTGCGTCGGGCCGAGCTGCGGCAGTTCCCGCGCGGCCTCGACCGCGTACTGGCAGAAGAACTCGGCGCCGCGGGCGACGGCCTCGCACCCCTGCTGCGGGGGCGTCAGGCGGACGTACTCGGCCGGCTTCGACGCCAGTGCCTCGGTGAGCTCGGCACGGCTCAGGTGCCCCTGGTCGCGCATCGACCGGAGGATGACGTCGCGGCGGGCGACGTTGTCGGCGTAGTGGCTCGGGCGCGACAGGTCCCGCCGCTCCGGCCACTGCACGATCGCGATGAGCGACGCGGCCTCGGCCGGGGACAGGTCGGTGGCGTCCTTGCCGTAGTAGCGCTGCGCGGCGGCCTGCACCCCGTACGTCTGGTCGCCGAAGTACGCGATGTTGAGGTACGCCGACAGGATCTCCTGCTTCGAGTACTCCTTCGCGAGGCCGATCGCCAGCTTCATCTCGGCGAGCTTGCGCTGCGCGGAACGCTTCGTCGCCTCCTTGTACGCGGCGTCCCGCTCCTCGGCCGTAGGGAGCTCGCTCGCCTGCTGGATCTTGATGTTCCGCACCAGCTGCATCGTGATGGTCGACCCGCCGGAGCCACCCTTGCCGCCCGCGGCGACCACGCTCACGAGGGACCGGACCATGCTCGTCGCGTCGACGCCGCCGGTCTCGTAGAAGCGCTTGTCCTCGCCGTCGACGGCCGCGTGCTCGAGGGTGTCGCTGATCTGGTCGAGGCTGAGCTCCTGCCGGTTCTGCGCCCAGACGTTCGCCAGGTGCACCGGCTTCCCGCCGCGGTACGCCCAGACCTCGTTGCGCTGCGGCAGTTCGCCGATCTCGATGTACTCGGGCATCGAGTCGAAGACCCCGATCGCCGAGGTCGTCCCCACCCCGGCCACCGCCAGCACCGGCGTCACGCCGACCCCGACCAGCAACCCGGCGAGCACACTCCCGCCGACGAAGCCGAGCGCGGCTCCTCCTGCACGTCTGAACGTCATCCCCTGGGCCTCCCCCTCGTGTGGATCACCGCTGCTGCGGTTCCCGGAGCGTCCCAGCCGAGGTCGGACGACAGCCGGGACTTCCCCGGGGAAGTCCGTCACGGCGGCTGGGAAGGTCCCGAGGCGGTACGGATCGTTACAGGAGGCCGTGCTCGTAGGCGAAGATGACCGCGTGCACGCGGTCCCGCAGGCCGAGCTTCGCGAGGACCCGGCCGACGTGCGTCTTCACCGTCGACTCGCTCGTGTGCAGCGACGACGCGATCTCCTGGTTCGACAGTCCCCGCGCCATCGCGAGCAGCACGTCCCGTTCCCGGGGTGTGAGCGCGGCCGCGGGGTCCGGGCCGCCGTCCCCCGGATCCGGCAGCCGGGTGCCGAACAGGTCGAGCATCCGCTGCGTGACGCGGGGTGAGACGACCGCCTCACCCGAGGCCACGGCACGGATCGCGTCGAGCAACTGCGCGGAGCTGATGTCCTTGAGGAGGAACCCGCTCGCCCCCGCTCGCAACCCGCCGAACGCGTACTCGTCGAGGTCGAACGTCGTGAGCACGAGCACGCGGGTGTCGGGGAGCTGCTCGACGATCGCGGCGGTCGCGGTGACCCCGTCGACGCGGGGCATGCGGACGTCCATGAGCACGACGTCCGGGTGGTGGGCGCGTGCCAGCTGGACGCCGGCGGCACCGTCCTCGGCCTCCCCGACCACCTCGATGTCGGGCTGGGCGTCGAGCAGGAGCCGGAACCCCGTGCGGATGAGCTGCTGGTCGTCGACGATCGCGACGCGGATCACTCAGGCCTCCTTCCGGACCGGGATCGTCGCCCGGACCTCCCAGCCGTCCGCGGGGCGCGGACCGGCGTGGACGCTGCCACCGAGGGCGTGCACGCGCTCGCGGATGCCCACGAGCCCACGCCCGGCACCGATCTGCGGTGCTGGGGCGGTGCGTCGAGCGTCGTCCGTCACGGTGACGACGACCTCGTCGGACGAGGTGGTCACGGTGGCGGTCACCGCGCGGGCACGGGGGGCGTACCGCACGACGTTCGTGAGGGCCTCCTGGACGATGCGGTAGACCGCCAGCTGCAGGGCGTCGTCGTCCGGCGGACCACCGGCGACCTCGAGCGTGACGGGGGTGCCGAGCGCGCGGAAGCCGTCGACGAGTTGCGGGAGGTCACGGACGGCCGGCTGCGGGGCGAGGGAGTCCGCAGCGTCGGCGCCGCCGCTGCCGGCACCCGGCTCGGACAGCACACCGAGCATGCGCCGCATGTCGGTCATCGCGCTCCGGCCGACGTCCGCGACGCCGCGCATCGCCGTCGCGGACGGGTCGTCGTCCGGCAGCCCCGCCGCGGCGCCCTCGGCCAGTCGGACCATGATCGTGACCGAGTGCGACACGATGTCGTGCATCTCGCGGGCGATCCGTGCGCGTTCGGCTGCCGCAGCGAGCCGGGCCTGCTGATCGCGCTCGCGGGCGAGCTGGCGTGCCCGGTCGATGAGCGCCTCGGTGTAGCGGCGGCGGTCCCCGGTCGTCGTGCCGATCAGCACCGCGATGACCAGGAAGGCCGGCAGCGCGGGTGCGAAGACCTCGCCGAGTCCACCCGATCCCGGGGCCACGACCCACACCCGGACCCCGGTGGCCGCCGCACCGAGCACGGACGCGACGGCGATGCTCCACCACCCCGCTGCCCGCGACCACCACACGCACGCGGCGAAGGCGGCGAACAGCATCGGCGAGTACCCCGCCTCGGTCCACGCCATCGCGACGACGGACACGAGCCCGGCCACGACCGTGACCTGCGGCCGGGTCCGACGGAACGGGATGCCCGCGACCGCGATGCCGACGAGGACCAGCACCACGACCGTGTTCGTGACCGAGGAGTCCGCGCGCCAGACACCGCCGATCGCGAAGGCGACCTCGGGGCCGCCCCAGAACAGGATGAGCAGGACGTCCGCCGCACGCGGGTGTCCGGCCCACCAGCGCCGGATCCGCCCGGGTGCGACGGGCAGCGTGAGGTCCCCGGCGCCGTCGTGCACGGCGCCGGGGACGGGTTCGGTCATCGTCACGCGTCCCGCTTCTGCGCCAGGACGAGTGCCGTCACCGACGCCGCGACCACCCAGGCCGCCAGCACCGCGAATCCGCTCCACCCTCCCAAGGCTAGGACGCCGTCGTGCCAGCCCGAGGTGTCCTCGGTGCCGAACTGCATGAGCGGCTGCCCGGCGTTCTGCGGGAGCAGGTTGTTCAGCGTGCCGAGCCACGTCGCGTTCGTGAATCCCTGCACGAGCTGGACCACCACCGGGGCCACCAGCATGAGCCCGAGCACGGTGGCGATCGCCCCCGCGGTGGAACGCAGCACGATGCCCACGGCGAAGGCGAGCAGCGCGATGAGGGTCAGGTACACCGACGCACCGAGCAGCGGCATCGCGACGCTGGCGTCGAGCGAGGCCTCGACCCCGTTCGCGTCGGCGATCGGCAGCGTCGTGAACGCCGTCGCCCACACGCTGACGGCGCTCGTGACGAACACGGTCGCGGCGAGCACGATGCCCTTCGCGGCGAGCGCCTCCCACCGCCGGGGCACCGCCGAGAACGTCGACCGGATCATGCCGGTGCCGTACTCGCCGGTCACGACGAGGGCGCCGATGACGGCCACGACCAGGACGGCGATCGTCGCACCGCTGGTGCTGTACTGCACGAGCGCGTTCCGGGCGGCGTCCCCGGTGACGGTCCGGCCCCCGTCGTCCGCCAGCGAGGCGAGCAGGACGCCGATGCCGATCGGCACGAGGACGAGGACGAGCAGGCTCCAGATCGTGGAGCGGAGGGACCGCAGCTTGATCCACTCGGAGTGCAGCACGCCCGAGAACCGGATGCGTGCGGCGTCGTGCTGGTGCAGCGTGCGGGGCCGGTCCGTCGTCATCGTGGCGCTCATCGTGCGACCTCCGACCGGTACTCGACCTCGTCGTGCGTGAGTTCGAGGTACGCCTGCTCGAGGCTCGCCTCGGTGGAGGCCAGCCGGTGCAGGACGATCCCGGACGCAGCGGCCGCCTCGCCGATCTGTTCCGCGCCGAGTCCGCGCACGTGCAGTGCGCCGTCGTCCTCGTACGTCACCGTGACGTCCGGACCGGCGATGGCGGTCATGAGCCGGTCGGGCTCCGGCGTCCGGACGGAGACGGAGCGCTCGGTCGAGGACGCGACGAGGTCGGCGAGGTCCGTGTCGGCGAGGACCCGGCCACGGCCCATCACGACGATGCGGTCCGCGGTCAGCGCCATCTCGCTCATCAGGTGGCTCGAGATGAAGACCGCACGGCCCTCCGCGGCGAGGCTCCGGGCGAGCTGCCGTACCCACACGACGCCCTCGGGGTCGAGGCCGTTGACCGGCTCGTCGAGGATGAGCGTCTGCGGGTCGCCGAGGAGCGCCGCGGCGATGCCGAGCCGCTGCCCCATGCCGAGGGAGAACCCACCGACGCGCTGCTTCGCGACCCGCTCGAGACCGGTCATGCCGATGACCTCCTCGACCCGGGCCTTCGGGATCCGGTGCGTCGCGGCGAGGGCGCGCAGGTGGTCGTACGCGCTGCGGCCCTTGTGCACGGCCTTCGCCTCGAGCAGCGCCCCGACGCGGCGGAGCGGGTCGCGGAGCTCGCGGTACGGGCGCCCGTCGACCACGGCGCTGCCCGAGGTCGGGCTGTCGAGGCCCATCACGGCCCGCATGGTCGTGGACTTGCCGGCGCCGTTCGGGCCGAGGAAGCCGGTGACCACCCCGGGGCGGACGGTGAACGACACGTCGTCGACGGCGACCTTCTCGCCGTAGCGCTTCGTCAGGTTCTGGATCTCGATCATGCGGCAACCGTACGGAGACCGCACCCGCCCGCACATCGGCACCGGAACCGATCTCCGGGCGCGCTGCGTGGTACCCCGGTACCACGCGGAGGGGCTCCGGATACGCTCGACGGATGGCGGACCACGGGTGGCGCGAGGACGTCCTCGGGGCGCCGTTCGAGCGCCTCGAGCTCCCGCTCGGCGAGGACCACGAGGGACCGGTGGTGGCGACGCTCGTCCGACGACGCCGATCCGCCGCGGACCTCCTGCTGCACGCACGCGGTCCGCTGCACGGCGTCGACGTGCTGTACGTGCACGGCTGGTCGGACTACTTCTTCCAGGTCGAGCTCGCGGAACGCGTCGAGCGGCTCGGCGCACGGTTCCACGCCCTCGACCTGCGCAAGTACGGGCGGAGCCTGCGACCGCGGCAGACCCCGGGGAACGTCGACGACCTCGCCACCTACGACGAGGACATCGCCGCCGCGCTCGACGCCATCGCCGCGGAGCACCACGGCGAGACCGGTCGTCGGCTCGTGCCGATGGGCCACTCGACCGGCGGGCTGACCCTGTCGCTGTGGGCGGCCCGGCACGCCGACCGGGTCGACGGTCTCATCCTGAACAGCCCGTGGCTCGAGTTCCAGGCGAGCGCGGTCGGCCGTGCGATCGTGGCGCCGGTCATCAAGCTCGGCGCCCGTCGGAACCCGCTCGCGCCGATGCCCGCCGTCGACCCCGGCTTCTACACCCGCACGGTGTCCGCCGCGGGCGAGGGCTCGTGGACGTACGACCAGCAGTGGCGACCCGACCGGGGCTTCCCCCTGCACCCGAACTGGCTCGCTGCGGTGTTCGACGGCCAGGCCACGGTCGAGGCCGGACTCGACCTCGAGGTGCCCGTGCTCGTCCTCCTCAGCGACAAGAGCATGCTGCAACCCCGGTGGGACGACGGGATGGCGCGGGCGGACGTCGCGCTCAACGTGGACGTCGTCGCGCACCGCGCCCTGTCCCTGGGCAGCGAGGTCACGGTCCGACGCCTGCACGGCGCCGTGCACGACGTCGTGCTCTCCGCCCCCGAGGTCCGCGAGCGCGCCTACGACGCGATCGGCCGCTGGGCCGCCGCGCTCCCCCGCTGAACACGACGCCGCTGAACACGACGCCGCTGAGCACGACGCCGCTACCCTGATCGCCATGTCCTCCGTCTCGCTCGTCCGGCTCGACCCGACCGGCGCCGACCGCACCGACCTGATCGCGTTCCTCACCGGCGAGGAGTTCCCGTTCCACGTCCGGCGCACCATCCCCCGCGCCGACGCCGAGGCCGCCGTCGACGCCGGTACGTACCGCGACGACGAGCACGACACCTCCTGGTTGGAGCACGACGAGCTCGGCCGCGTCGGGATCGTCCGGCTCGAGGACCTGGCCGACCCCGTCCCGCTCTTCGACCTCCGGATCGCCGGTCGGTTCCGCGGGCAGGGCCTCGGTGTCCCGGCACTCCGCGCGACGACCGACCACGTGTTCCGCACCTTGCCCGAGGTCACGCGCTTCGAGGGGCAGACGCGCGAGGACAACGTCGCGATGCGGCGCGTGTTCGTCCGCGCCGGCTGGGTGAAGGAGGCGCACTACCGCGAGGGCTGGCCCGTCGAGGGCGGACGCCCCGTCGCCTCGGTCGGCTACGGCGTGCTCCGCCGCGATTGGGAGACGGGCACGACCACGCCGGTGCCGTGGGACGACGACGAGCGCTGACCGTCGCGGTTCGCGATCCCCGGGATCGACGAACCCGAACGGTCACGCGGGACGGCTGAACAGGTTCACCAGCGTGCCGTCCGGGTCCCGGAGGATCGCGGACCGGTTGCCCCACGGCATCGTCGTCGGCGGCAGCACCACGTCGGCGGGACCGTCCTGCAGGCGGTCGAACGTCGCGTCGACGTCCGCCACGAGGAACTCGACGATCGCGCTGCCCGCCGCCCCCGCCCGGGGCGCGTCGACGCCGAGCACCGCGACCGTCGCCGGCGTCCCGAGCGCGAGCACGAGGCCGCCGGTCACGATCTCCGCGAAGACCGGTGCCGGACGTCGGGCGGTGGTGCCGGTGACGCGCTCGTAGAACGCCACCATCCCGTCCAGGTCGTCGGTGATGATGCGGATCGATGCGAACTCCACGGTGTGCCTTCCCGGGTGACCACCGTGGCCACCCGGGGTCGAGCATCCTCGCCGTCCGCGACACCGTCCTGTCGGGGTTTCCGCGGATCGGACCGTCAGTCCCCGAGGACGGGTCGGAGCACCCCGTGCGGGATGTCGAGCTCCTCGGTCCGGACGACCCGCGGCGGCGCGACCTCGTCGGTCTCCTCGACGGCCAGCACCCGGTCGCCGCGGAACGCCCGGACCCCGTCGCGCAGTCGGCACCAGGCGACGAGGTACCAGTCCTCCCCCTTGCCGACGTACCCGAGCGGCTCGACCGTGCGGTCGGTCTCGGTGCCGGTCGCGTCCCGGTACCGCATCCGCACCACGCGTCCGCCCGTGAGCGCCCCCGCGAGTGCGACGGGTGCCGGGGCCCGGTCCCCCGCCTCGAGCAGGAGCACCCGTGCCGCGAGTCGTGCCGTCCGACGGGCGTCGTCCTCGGCGAGCACCGCGGTGACCTTGCGCGCCGCACTCCTGGCGGCGTCGCGGAAGGGGCTCGCACCGAGGGTCCCGAGGCCGATCGCCACGGCGAGCGCCTCGTCCACCGTGAGCCCGAGGGGCGGGAGCGTCGCGCGGGCGTCGATGGTGTACCCGCCGGTGCGTCCGGGCTCGGACCAGATCGGGAGGCCGGCCTCCTGCAGCGCGTGCAGGTCCCGTTCGACGGTGCGGACGCTCACCCCGAAGTGCTCGGCCAGGCGACGAGCGCTCCGCCGGCCGGGTGCCGCCGCGCGCAGCTCCTCGACGAGCGCGTACAGGCGGTCGGTCCGGTTCACGACGCGACCCTAGCGCCCTGGACGCACCACAGGACGGGCCAGGAGGCGCGGTGCGGACTGGCACCGCGCCTCCTGGACCGTATCCGGTCGCGTCTCAGGAACGCGACAGGCGCGTCACCGTCGCGTGGGCACCGTCCGCGATCAGCCCGTCGAGGGCGTCGCGGTAGGCCGTGACGAACCGGTCGTCGTCCACCAGGTCACCGAAGACCTGGCGGTTCCGGATGAAGGCGAGCCGGTCGTCCCGCTGCGTGAGCGCGATGCGGTGCAACGGCTCGGCCAGCCGGTCGACGATCTGGATCGGCTCGCCGGACTCGTCGGTGCCCTCGTCGTAGCGTGCCCACGAGGCCACGATGCCCGCGGACAGGGTGACGGGTCGGTCGGCGGCGAGGTTCTCGCGCACCACCGGCAGCAGCCACTTCGGGATGCGGTCGCTCGACTCGGCGCAGAGCCGGGCGAGGGTGTCGCGGACCTCGGGGTTCTGGAAGCGCTCGACGAGGGTGGACTTGTAGTCCTCGAGGTCGATGCCGGGCACCGGGTGCAGGGTCGGCGTGCCCTCCTCGTCCATGTACCGGCGCAGGAAGGTCGCGATCGCCGGGTCCTGCGTGGCCTCGTGCGCGTAGCGGTACCCGGACAGGTACCCGAAGTAGCACAGGCCCTGGTGGCTCGCGTTCAACAGCCGCAACTTCATGAGCTCGTACGGTTCGACGTCGTCGACGATCTGGACGTCGGCCTGCTCGTACGGTGGGCGCCCGGCGGGGTGGTCGTCCTCGAGCACCCACTGGAAGAACGGTTCGGCGACGACGGGCCAGGCGTCCTCGATGCCGAGCTCGTCACGGACCCAGGCGCGGTCCTCGTCGGCGGTGACCGGGGTGATCCGGTCGACCATCGAGTTCGGGAACGAGACGTGCTCGTCCATCCAGTCGGCGAACGCCGGGTCCTGCAGCCGGGCGTAGGCGGTGAACATCTCGCGGGCGACGTGCCCGTTCCCCTGGATGTTGTCGCAGGACATCACGGTGAAGGGCTCCAGCCCACGGTCCCGCCGGCGCCGCAGGGCCTCGACGACGAGTCCGAACACGGTGTGCGGCGGGCCGTCGCCGCGCAGGTCGGCCGCGACGCCCGGCTCGTCGGCGACGAACTCGCCGGTGACGTGGTCGAAGTTGTAGCCACCCTCGGTGATGGTCAGGCTGACGATCCGGGTGTCCGGGTGCGCCATCTTCTCGACGACGGCGTCGGGGTCGTCGACGGCGAGCAGGTAGTCGACGATGCTGCCGATCACGCGGGACTCGCGGGTGCCGTCGGGGTGCTTGAGCACGAGCGTGTACAGCCCGCCCTGCTCGGCCATCGCCGTGTCCATCCGACGGTCCTGCTCGAGCACGCCGACGCCGCAGATGCCGTACTCGCGGGCCTCGCCCTGCTGGAGCAGCCGGTCGATCACCATCGCCTGGTGCGCCCGGTGGAAGCCACCGACGCCGAAGTGCACGATGCCGGCGGTGATCCCGTCGCGGTCGTAGGTCGGGACGGCGACACCGCTCGCGGCGATCTCGTCGAGGTGCTGCGGCGACAGACGGACGGGCATCGGGTACTCCTTCGTACGGCGGACGTGCTCGCCCAGTCAACCACGTGCACATCTGTTCAGAACCACGGTTCCTGCCGGGGTACGTACCTGAAGATGCTCTCCACGTCGTTGCACCGAGTGCATCGATGCACCTAGTGTCGTGGCCGTGACCCTGTCGATCGACCGCCGTGCTGCCCTCAAGGCGAAGCACCGTGCGGCGATCCTGCAGGCCGCCCGCGACCTCGTCGAGGAGCGCGGGGGCCGCGGGTTCAGCGTCGAGGACCTCGCCTCACGGGCCGACATCGCCCGCCGGACCGTGTTCAACCACTTCGGGTCGCTCGACGAGGTCCTGCTGGCCGTCTGCGAGCAGGAGCTCTCGGTCATCATCGACCGCTTCCTCGCCGACATGGCGAAGACCCCGGTCGGCGACGGCAGCCGCTCGTCGATGTTCGACGAGCTCGAGTCCGCCGCCCGCGGTGCCGACCTGGCGCCCGCGATCGCCGGGATGTACCGGATCCTCGGCGACCCCGGCAAGGACGACCCGAAGGCCGCGGTGCTCACCCAGACCGCCTTCGCACGGGTCACCGAACGACTCCGCGACGAGGTCGCCCGACGCCACCCGGCCGCCGACGCCCTCGACGCCGCACTCCTCGTCGAGTCCCTGATGAGCGGGATCGTCGTGATCGCCGAGCACTGGCTCACGACGACCGGACCCCGCCTCGACCAGGACGCGCTCGACGACTGGGACGCCCTGCTCGCACGACTCGTGCACAGCGTCCGCAGCGGCTACATGGCCGACGACTGACACTTCCCTCCCAGGGGTCCACCGGCGCACCCCGCTCCACAGCAGCTGACAACGAAAGGATCGGGGCAACCGCATGGCCGGTCTCCTCTACCGTCTCGGACGGTTCTCCGCACGACGCCACTGGCTCGTGATCATCGCGTGGGTGGTGATCATGGGCATCGCGGGTGTCACGTACTCGCTCTTCGCCGGCACCATCTCGTCGTCGATCACGATCCCGAACACCAAGACGAGCCAGGTGCAGGACGAGCTCGCCGACAAGTTCCCGTCCGCGAACGGCGGCACCGGCACGATCGTCTTCGAGACGACGAACGGCAAGGCCTTCAGCGACGCCCAGAAGTCCGACGTCGCCGACTTCCTGCAGAAGGTCGAGAAGCTCGACGGCGTCAAGGGCGCCACGAGCGGGTTCGACACCCAGCAGCAGCTCGACGACCAGCGGCAGAAGATCGTCGACGGCCGCGAGCAGATCACCGACGGCCGTGCGCAGATCGAGAGCGGCCAGAAGGAGCTCGACGCGCAGAAGTCGCAGCTGGCGTCCGGCAAGGAGCAGATCGCCAGCGCGCAGGCCCAGCTGAACGCACAGAAGGCCCAGGCCGAGGCAGCGGGAGGTGCCGCGGCGGCGGCCGCCCAGACCCAGCTCGCCCAGGCACAGGCACAGATCGACGCGCAGCAGCAGCAGATCACCTCGGGCGAGCAGCAGATCGAGGCCGCACAGCAGAAGATCGACGACAACACGAAGAAGCTCGACGACAGCGAACAGGAGCTCGAGCAGGGCTCCAAGCTCCTCGACCTGTCGAAGGACATCCGCTTCGTGTCGTCGAACGGCAGCGCCGTCATCGGCACCGTGCAGTTCACGAAGTCGACCTACGAGGTCCCGGCCGACACGAAGACCCAGATCGCGGACGACGCCGAGGCGGCCGACATCAGCGGCGTCGACGTGTACGTCTCGAACGACATCGCCCAGGGCGTCCCGTCGATCCTCGGCCCCGGTGAGATCGGCGGCGTGATCATCGCCGCGATCGTGCTGTTCCTCATGCTCCGCACGATCATCGGCGCCGCCGTCCCGCTCGTCTCCGCCGTGCTCGGCGTCGGCGTCGCATCCCTCGCGGCCCTGTCGTTCTCGAGCCTCGTCGAGTTCATCTCGGTCACGCCGGTGCTGGGGGTGATGCTGGGCCTGGCGGTCGGCATCGACTACTCGCTCTTCATCCTCAACCGACACCGGACCCAGCTGAAGCAGGGCATGGGCGTGCACGAGTCCATCGGGCTCGCGAACGGCACCTCCGGCAACGCCGTGGTCTTCGCCGGCGCGACCGTCATCGTCGCGCTGCTCGCCCTGAACATCACGGGCATCCCGTTCCTCGGCTTGATGGGCACGGTCGGTGCCGTCGCCGTGTTCTTCGCGATCCTCATCGCGACGTCCTTCACCCCGGCGCTGCTGTCGCTCATCGGCATGCGGATCCTCCGGAAGAAGGAGCGCGCGAAGATCGGCAACACCGACTCGACCCGCGTCCCGAACAAGCCGATGTCGACCTGGCGCGCGGTCATCACGCTCGTCGCCGGCGTCGCGGTGCTCGGCACCATCGCCCTCCCCGCCACGCAGATGCGCCTCGGCCTGCCGACGGGTGCGTCCGAGTCCGTGGAGTCCAGCCAGTACAAGGCGTACAAGGCCCTCGACGACGAGTTCGGTGCTGGCCAGAACGGGCCGCTCCTCGTCGTCGCCACCCTGCCGGACTCGGTCAGCGAGGACGACGTCACCGCGACCGAGGTCACCATCGGTGAAGCGATCGCGAAGAACGACGACGTCAAGGCCGTCCTGCCGATCGGCGCCTCGAAGGACCGCGACATCATCGCGTTCCAGGTGAAGCCCGCCGGTGGCCCGGACAGCGTCTCGACCGAGACCCTCGTGAAGGACCTCCGCGAGCAGACCGTCTCCACCGACGACGGGAAGGTCACGCTCGGCGTCGCCGGCAACGCGTCCGCCAACATCGACGTGTCCGAGAAGCTCTCGAACGTGCTGCCGCTCTACCTCGTGGTGGTCGTCGGCCTGTCGCTGATCATCCTCATCATCGTGTTCCGGTCGTTCCTCGTGCCGATCACCGCGACGGCCGGCTTCATCCTGTCCGTCCTGGCGTCGTTCGGTGGCCTGACCGCGATCTACCAGTGGGGCTGGCTCGGCAGCGTCTTCGGGGTGCACGACCCCGCACCGATCCTGAGCTTCCTGCCCATCATCGAGATCGGCATCCTGTTCGGGCTCGCGATGGACTACCAGCTCTTCCTGGTGTCGGGCATGCGCGAGGCGTACGCCCACGGAGCCTCGGCGAAGGTCGCGGTCCAGCGAGGCCTGCACGCCGGTCGCGCGGTGGTCACGGCGGCCGCGATCATCATGATCTCGGTGTTCGCGGGCTTCATCTTCTCGGACTCCTCCACCATCAAGCCGATCGGCTTCGGCCTGGCGTTCGGTGTGCTGGTCGACGCGTTCGTCGTCCGGATGCTGCTCATCCCGGCCGCGATGCACCTGCTCGGCGAGAGCGCGTGGTGGTTCCCGAAGTGGCTCGACCGGATCGTGCCGGACGTCGACGTCGAGGGCGCCAAGCTCGAGCGGTCGCACCCGGCCGGTGGGCACGAGAGCACCCACACCGGGTCGCACGCGCTCCCCGTGGAGCCGGACGCGAACGCGCACGAGTCGGGGCACCCGCCGGCGCACCGCGCGTAGGCACGACGCGACCACCCAGGAGGCGCGGGTCGACCCACACGGGTCGGCCCGCGCCTCCTGTGCGTGCGTCTCGCACCGTGGATTCGACACTCCGCCGGTCGATCGACACGCGTGTTGTCGCATTGTGCCCGCGCATCCTCGGCGTGCGCATGTTCCGACACTCCGCCGGTCGATCGACTCGCGGGTTGTCGCAACCCCGCGCCCGCAACCACTCGATCGAGCACCGCGCGCGCAGACCCCGCCCGCTCGTTCGTACACGAACGGTAGGGTGGGCGGATGACCGAGACCGACGTCGACCCGCTCGCCCTCGACCGACAGCTCTGCTTCGCGCTCGCGGCGACGAGCCGCAGCGTCATCGGGCTCTACCGCGACCTGCTCGAACCCATGGGCCTGACGCACCCGCAGTACCTCGTCATGCTCGCCCTCTGGGAGCAGGACCCTCGCTCCGTCCGCGAGATCGCCCGCGAACTCCGGCTCGACTCGGCCACCCTCAGCCCGCTGCTCAAGCGCCTCGAGGCCTCCGGCTACGTCCGCCGCACCCGGAGTACCACGGACGAACGCCAGCTCGAGGTCTCCCTCACCGTGGCCGGGCGCTCCCTGCGCGAACAGGCCCGGGCGGTCCCGCTCGCCGTCGCCGACCGCCTCGGCTGGCCGCTGGAACGCCTCGAAGCACTGAAGGACGAGCTCACCGAGCTGCTCGAACGCGTCGACACCGTGTGATCGGCCGTGTGCTGCGAAGCCGTTCGTGGCACAATGGTTCGTGTACGAACGAAAGGACGGACCGTGGGTCGCTTCGGACAGTGGTACGAACGGTGGAACAGCACGCTCATCGCCAAGATGGGCCCGTCGCAGATCGGCGCCGGCCATCCCGAGGGCATCGACGACCGCACGATCGACCGCGGCTGCCCGATCTGCGGCCAGCCCCTCTCCCAGCACCAGGTGATCCGCCCCGAGGGGCAGGTGCGCTCCTCGACGCTCGTGTGCCCCCGAGCCTGACGATCCGCCCCGACCGGGAATTGCACCCGGCAACACGTCGTTCCACCCGGGCGTGAAGCTCTTCGAACCCGCCGACTTCGGCGCACTCCCCCTGTCGAACCGCATCGTGATGGCGCCCCTCACCCGCACGCGCGCCGGTGAGCACGGCATCCCGAACGACCTGCTGGTCGAGCACTACGCCCAGCGCGCCGGCCTCGGGCTCATCGTCACCGAGGGCACGTGGCCCGTGCAGGAAGGCCGCTCGTACGCCGGGCAGCCCGGCATCGAGACCGACGAGCAGATCGCCGGGTGGCGCCGCGTCGCCGACGCCGTGCACGCCGAGGGCGGTCGCATCGTGATGCAGCTCATGCACGGTGGCCGGGTGTCCCACACCGCCATCTCCGGCACGCCGCGCATCGTCGCCCCGTCCGCGATCGCCGCGCCAGGGCAGACCCACCTCCCCGACGGCTCGAAGGCGGACATGCCCGTCCCCCACGCCCTGACCACCGACGAGGTGCGCGAGGCCGTCCAGGGCTTCGTCCGCGCCGCCCGCAACGCGATCGCCGCCGGACTCGACGGCGTCGAGGTGCACGGGGCGAACGGCTACCTCGTGCACGAGTTCATGTCGGCAGCGTCGAACACGCGCACCGACGAGTACGGCGGGTCGCCCGAGAACCGCGCCCGCTTCGCGATCGAGGTCACCACGGCCGTCGCCGAGGCCATCGGCGCCGACCGCACCGGCATCCGCCTCTCCCCCGAGCACGGCATCCAGGGCGTCCTCGAGAGCGACCCGGCGGACGTCCACGCGGTCTACACCGCCGTCGCCGAGGGCCTCGCGCCGCTGGGCCTCGCCTTCGTCGACATCCTGCACGCCGAGCCGACCGGCGACCTCGTGCAGCACATCCGCCGGACCGCGGGCGCCCCGTTCATCGCCAACTCCGGCTTCAGCGCGCTGACCACCCGTGACGAGGCCATCGCCCTCGTCACGCAGGGCCACGCGGACGCCGTGGGCGTCGGTCGCGCGGCGATCGCGAACCCGGACCTCGCGTACCGCTGGGAGCAGGACACCGAGCTGAACGAGCCGCGCCCGGAGCTGTTCTACGGCAACGGCGCCGAGGGCTACACCGACTACCCGACGCTGGCCGAGGTGCGCGCGCAGGTCGCGTAGTCGACGCGACCGGGTCACGGACGGGAGGCGCGGTGCCAGCTGGCACCGCGCCTCCCGTCCGTCTGCCCACCCGGTAGGGTCGGGAGGTCACGAACCGGGGGGAACCGTGCAGGCACTGCGCACACCGATCGACACCACCGCCCTCACCGAGCCGGTCCGACGCCGCGACGCGCGACGGACCTGGAAGGCCCTCGTCGCCGAGCACCCCGAGGCGCGCGACCTGGTCGGACTCGTCCGACGGATCGCCCTCGGCGCCGGAGCACTCTGCCTGCCGATCGGCCTGCTCGCGTTCACCCTCGTCATCACCGCCACCATCGCCGAGGGCGGCGAGGACGTGGCGACCGCGGTCCTCGTGCAGAGCGTGATCGGCGCCTTCCTCGGCCTGGCCGGGGTCCTCTGCACCTGGGCGTGGATCCGGGTGCGGCGCCGACGCCCACGGAAGCGGGTCCACCACCGCCTCGCCCGGTTCGCGGCGGCCAACGGCATGACCTACAGCCCGGGCCCGACCGGGACCCGTCGTGACGCCCCGCTCCGTCGACGCGGCGCGCTGAACTGCTACCGGGTGCTCCGGACCCCCGGGCCCCGAGGCCTGGAGTTCGCGAACCACGAGCTCGTCCGGTCGACCATGACGAACACCTCGCCGGCGTTCGGCGGGTACTGCGCGATGCGTCTGCCGGTGGCGTTGCCGAACATCCTGCTGCGGTCCGAGGAGGGCCCTCGACGCCCGCTGCACACCTCGTCGGTCGTTCGTGGCTCGCAGGTGCTGTCGTTGGAGGGCGACTTCGACCGGTACTTCCGTCTGTACTGCCCCGCCGGGTACGAACGCGACGCGCTGTACCTGTTCACGCCGGACGTGATGGCGCGGCTCGTCGACCACCTGCGGGGGCTCGACGTCGAGATCGTGGACGACTGGATGTACCTGATCAGCGCCCGCGACCTGATCACGGACCGGCCCGAGCGGTGGGAGGCCCTCGCGGCGGCGGTCGACGCCCTCGACGACCGGGTCGAGCGCTGGGCGCGGTGGCGGGACGAACGCTCCGAGGTGGCTGTCTCCGCCGATGACGGCCCGGTCGTGCGGGTGCGGGAGGTCGCGAAGCCCGGACGCCGGCTCCGGACGACCTGGGGTGCCGGGACGGTGCTCATCGTCGGGACGGTGACGCTCGGGTTCGTCGCCCTGATCGTGGCGATCAACCTGTCCTGACCGGGCTGCTCGGTGGCCGGCGTCCGCGGCGTTCCTGTGCGAACGCTCCGGTACGGTGGTCCCGTGGACAACGGGTGGCGCGACGGTCTCTTGGTCGTGTGGATCATCTCCCTGCTGGCGGCGATCGGGCTCTGGGTCTCGGCGATCGTCATCTTCGGCAAGGGAACGGACTCGGTCGAGCTCGTGCCGCTCGCGGCGTCGCTCGCCGGCGCTGCTGCCGTGGTGAGCTTCTGGTGGTTCGTGTCGCTGCTCCTGTGGCTCGCGGTGAGCGCGGTGGTGCGGGAGCACGAGAAGGACCGGCAGCAGGCGGCGCGCCTGCGCTGACGCGGCTCCGGCCCGGGCCGGTCGGCCGATCGGTCCAGGAACGACGAAGGCCCCGTCGCAGTGCGACGGGGCCTTCGATCGGTTCGGTGGTGCAGTGCGCTCGAAGGGACTCGAACCCCCAACCTTCTGATCCGTAGTCAGATGCTCTATCCATTGAGCTACGAGCGCGTGGCCTTGCGGCCGTGGAAGACTCTACAACAGCTCCGGCCCCGAACGCCAATCGAGGCCGCCCCGAGCCCGCCCTCGGCGTGTCGGCCCTCAGACCGCGGCGAGCTCCTCGTCGAAGACCTCGGCGAGGAACACCTCGAGTGCCCGCCACGACCGACGGTCGGCACGTGCCTGGTACTGGGCGCCGTGGTCCGGTGCATCGGTGCCGGGGACCGCGAAGGCGTGCATCGCGCCGGCGTAGGTCACGACCTGCCAATCGACGCCCGGCGCCGCCCGCATCTCGTCCTGCCACGCGTGGACCTTCTCGTCCGGCACGACCGGGTCCGCGGCGCCGGTCAGGACGAGCAGCTTCGCCCGGACGTCGGCCGCGTCGGAGGGGTCGTGCGTGAGCAGCCCGCCGTGGAACGAGACCGCGCCGACGAGGTCGGCCCCGGTGCGCGCGAGTTCGAGCGCGGCGGATCCGCCGAAGCAGTAGCCCATCACGACGACCCGGGCGGGGTCGACGTCGGGGTCCTCGAGCAGGCGGTCGAGGCCGGCGCGGACGCGGGCCCGCATGAGCGCCAGGTCCTGGTAGAACGACCCGGCGACCTGGGCGGCGGTGTCGTCGCCCGGCCGGACGCCCTCGCCGTAGACGTCGGCGCCGAAGGCCACGTACCCGAGGCGGGCGAGCATCGTGACGCGCGCCTCGACGTGCTCGTTGACGCCGTGCCAGTCGTGGACGACGAGCACGGCCGGGCGACGACCGGCGATCGCCGCGTCCTTCGCCAGCACGCCGAGCAGCGGGGTGCCCTCGTGGTCGTAGCGGACGGGATCGACGCGCACGTCGGCTCCGGCGGGTTCGGGAACGGTCTGCAGGACGTCGTCGATCGTGGTCACGCGTCGGAACCTACGCCGCGCGGTCCGTCAGCAGTCGATGTTGTCCCAGGAACCGGGTCCCTCGGAGCCTGCCGGGTACTCGTCGAGCGGGGCCTTCCCGCTGCGCCAGGCCTGCAGGAACGGCTCGACGACCTTCCAGCCCTGCACGGCGCTGTCCCCACGGACCGACAGGGTGGCGTCGCCCTCGAGCACCCCGGCGAGCACCTCGCCGTAGGCACTGAGGCGTCCGGGGTTGAACGTCACGTCGAGGCTCGTGTGGTCGATCGTGTACGGGTCGCCGGCGCCGTTGACGTTGAGCTCGAGCTGCATCTCGTCGGGTGCGATCCAGATCCGGAGCCGATCGGGCAGTTCCGCACCGTGCAGGCCGACCGGCACGTGCGGCGAGTCCTTGAAGGTGATCACGATCTCGCGGCGCTGCTCGGCGAGGGCCTTGCCGGACCGCAGCGTGAAGGGCACCCCGGCCCAGCGCCAGTTCGCGATCTCGAGGGTGAGCTGCGCGAGCGTCTCGGTCCCGAGGGACGGGTCCACGCCCTCCTCGTCGGCGTACGACGGCAGCGAGCGGTCGCCGATCGTGCCCGCGGTGTACCGGGCGCGCTTGCCCGCCGCGACGACGTCGCCACCCCACGGCCGGACGGCGCGGAGCACGAGCTCCTTCTGGGTGCGCAGGTCGTCCGCGTCGATCGACGCCGGCGCCTCCATCGCGACCACGGCCATCACCTGGAGCAGGTGGCTCTGGATCATGTCGACGAGCGCGCCCGCCTTGTCGTAGTAGCGCGCACGCCCCTCGAGTCCGAGCGTCTCGTCGTAGACGATGTCGACGCGGGCGACGTGTGCGGACGACAGCAGCGGCTCGATGATGCGGTTCGCGAAGCGGAGGCCGAGCAGGTTCAGCACGGTGGACCGGCCGAGGAAGTGGTCGACCCGGTGGATGCGCTCCTCGGGGAGGAACGAGTGCAGCACGTCGTTGAGGTGCTCGGCACTCTCGGCGTCGGTGCCGAACGGCTTCTCCAGCGCCAGGCGCGTCCCGGACGGCAGGTCCAGGTCCTTGAGCACCTCGCAGCTCTTCTCGGTGACGGCGGGCGGCAGGGCGAAGTAGATCGCGGGGTCGTACCGGCAGTCGCCGAGCAGGGTCCGGAGGTCGTCGGCGTCGGTGACGTCCGCCTTGCGGTAGGTCGAGGCGTCGATGACACCGAGGAGCCGCTCGCTGAGGCGCTCACCGCCGTCGGCAGCCCCCTCGTCCTCCTCGTTCTTCGACGCCTGCGCGTTCTCGAAGGACTCGCGGACCTGCGCCTTCCAGTCGGCGTCCGAGATGTCCTCCACGCCGGCTCCGACGAGCTGGACGTCCCAGTCGTCCTTCACCTCGAGGAGGGTGGCCAGGCCCGGCAGCAGGAGCCGCTTGGACAGGTCGCCGCTGGCACCGAGGATGAGCAGGGAGGTCTGGAGGCTCGACATGCCCCAGAACGTACTCATGCGTTCCGGCGTGTGGCCGGGAGACGTCGGTACGGTGGGGTCCAGTCCGGCGCGAGGGAGCACCATGAGCAGTGGGTACGGAGGGCGACGCCTGCGCGTCGCCGTGGTCGGGACCGGCATGATCGCCGGCGTGCACGCGCGGGCCGCCCGCGCGGCCGGGGCCGAGGTCCTCGGGGTGCTCGGCCGGAGTCCGTCCCGTTCCGAGCAGGTCGCCGCCCAGCTCGACCTCCCCCGCGGGTACGCCTCGCTCGACGAGGTGATCGCGGACGCCCCCGACGTCGTGCACGTCTGCACGCCGAACGACCAGCACCACCCGCAGGCCCTCGCGGTCATCCGCGCCGGGATCAACGTCGTGTGCGAGAAGCCGCTCGCCATCGACGCCACCGAGGCCGACGAACTGGTCGAGGCCGCACGGCTGGCCGGCGTCGTGGCCACCGTGCCGTTCGTGTACCGGTACCACCCGATCATCCGGGAGATCCGCGGACGCATCGCCGACGGCGACCTGGGGCGCGTGCTCGCCGTCCACGGCCACTACCTGCAGGACTGGATGCTCGACGAGGACGCCTCGTCGTGGCGGGTCGACGCGGGCTCTGGGGGCCTCTCGCGGGCGTTCGCCGACATCGGCTCGCACTGGTGCGACCTGGTGGAGTTCGTCACGGGCGAGCGCTTCGCCTCGGTCTCGGCCGCGACCGACATCGTCTACCCGACGCGTCCGGCGGCGTCCGGCCCGTCGTTCTCCGGCTCCCCCGACCCGGACCCGGTGGCCGACGCCTCGCAGCGCGCCGAGGTCACCACCGAGGACACCGCGGTCGCGACCTTCCGGACCGGCACCGGTCGCATCGGCAACGTGGTCATCTCGCAGGTGGCCTCCGGGCGGAAGAACCGGCTGTGGTTCGAGGTCGACGGCACCCGTGGGTCCGCCGCCTTCGACCAGGAGCAGCCCGAGTCGGCGTGGTTCGGGAACGAACGCGGCGCGCAGATCGTCGTCCGCGACCCGTCGCTCGGCGTGCCGGACCAGCGGCGCCTGGCCGTGGTGCCGTCGGGGCACCCCCAGGGCTACCTCGACGCGTTCGCCGCGTTCGTCGCCGACACCTACGAAGCGGTCCGGAGCGGACCCGACCCGGACGGGTGGCCCGAGGGACTCCCGACCTTCGCGGACGGCGCCCGCTCGGCCCACATCATCGACGCCGTGGTCGGGAGCGCAGCCGACGGCACGTGGGGGGAGATCCGGTGAAGCTCGGGATGCTGACGGCCTGCCTGCCCGGGTGGTCGCTCGACCGCATCGCCGCGTTCGCCCAGCAGCAGGGGTACGAGCGCCTCGAGGTCGGCGTCTGGCCCGGCACCGGCGGGCGTGACTTCGAGGCCGCGCACCTGCCCGTGGCCACCTTCACGGACGACGACGCCCAGGCCACGCGGGAGCTGCTGGACCGCACCGGGCTCGAGATCTCGGCCTTCGCCTACTACGAGAACAACCTGCACCAGGACCTCGACCGCCGGGCCGAGGTCAAGGAGCACCTGTTCCACGCGATCGACGCCGCCCAGGTGCTCGGGGTGCCGTACGTCGGCACGTTCATCGGCCGCGACAACAGCAAGTCGGTGCGCGAGAACATGCGCCTGGGTGACCGGGTGCTGCCGGAGCTCGTCGACCACGCCGGCGAACGCGGCGTGCGGTTGATCATCGAGAACTGCGTGATGGAGGGCTGGCACCCGGACGGGTACCCGGGCAACCTCGCCTACTCCCCCGAGCTCTGGGACTGGGTCACCGGGCTCGGCTTCGGCCTGAACTGGGACCCCTCGCACCTGACCTGGATCGGCATCGACCCGCTCGAGACGATCCTGCCCTTCGCCGAGCACATCGTGCACGCGCAGGCGAAGGACGTCGAGCTCTTCCCGCGCAAGCGCGACGAGTACGGGTTCTTCGGCAAGGTCGACAAGGGCGACGACCCGTGGGACATGGGCTGGTGGCGCTTCCGGGTCCCTGGTCGCGGGGTCGTGGACTGGCCGCACGTGGTCGACCGGCTGTACGAGGCCGGCTTCGACGGCACCCTGAGCGTCGAGCACGAGGACCCGCTGTGGGGCGGGACCGACGAGAAGGTCCTCGAAGGGCTCCGGATCGCCCACCGCACGCTGCGACCCCTCATCGCCGTCGAGTGAGCCCGGGGTGGCCCGGGGCGGCGCGGGGCGTGCGTGCCCGTGTTGCGCGTGTGAACAACACGTGACGTGTTGCGGCACACCCTGGCGCGTCGGCTGTACGACTTCATAGGTTCTTGGGCGATGAACGCTCACACCTCCCCGCGCCGACGACGGCGCCTCGTCGGCGGCGCAGCACTCGCCACCGCCGGCGTGCTCGTCGCCCTGTCCGTCCCGTCCGCTGCGATCGCCGCCGACGGGGACACCACGATCGACCTCTACGACGTCAACGACTTCCACGGCCGCATCGCACAGTCGATCTCGCAGACCGACGGCAAGCCGACCCCGCGCGACGGCGACGCTGCCGGCGCCGCGACCCTGGCGGGTGCGCTCGAGCAGCTCCGCGGGCCGGACCCGACGACGTCCGCGTTCGTCAGCTCCGGCGACAACATCGGCGGATCGACGTTCGAGTCCTTCATCCAGGACGACCAGCCGACGATCGACGTCCTCAACAAGATGGACCTCTCCGTCAGTGCGATCGGGAACCACGAGCTCGACAAGGGCCAGGACGACCTGCGCGACCGCGTCATCGGACCCCAGGGCGACCGGAACGCGCAGTGGGACTACGTCTCGGCGAACATCCTCGACACCGCGACGGGTGAGCCCGCGTTCGACCCGTACGCGATCGAGGAGATCAGCGGCAAGCGCGTCGGGTTCATCGGCGCCACGGTCGACCTCGTCGGACAGGGCCTCGTGAGCCCGGCCGGCATCGAGGGCCTCGAGATGGGCGACATCACGACCGAGGTGAATAAGGTCGCAGCGGACCTCACCGACGGCGTCGAGGGCAACGGCGAGGCCGACGTCCTCGTCCTGCTCGTGCACGACGGTGCCGAGTCCGCTGCTGCGACGGACCTCGACGGCGACTCCGACTTCGCCCGTGCCGTCCGCGACGTGGACCCCCGTGTCTCGGCGATCCTCTCCGCGCACACCCACCAGACGTACGTGCACCAGGCGAAGATCGGCGACGGTCCGGCCACCCGCCCGGTGATCCAGACCGGCTCGTACGGCTTCAACCTCGGACACGTGCAGCTCACCGTCGCGGCGGACGGCACCGTCACGTCGACCGTCGCGGAGAACATCCGGCTCGTCGACGGGACCTTCACGCCCGACGCCGACGTGCAGGCCACCGTCGACGACGCGGTGGCCGAGGCCGAGGTCCTCGGTGCGGTCGAGCTCGGCACGGTCGACCGCGACCTGGGCCGTGCGAAGCAGCGCAACGGCTCCGAGAACCGCGGCGGCGAGTCCACGCTGGGGAACTTCGTCGCCGAGGTGCAGCGCGCCGCGACGACCCGCCAGGGCTCGCAGATCGCGTTCATGAACCCCGGTGGGCTCCGGGCCGACATCGCGTCGGGCACGGTCACCTACAAGGAGGCCGCGGTCGTCCAGCCCTTCGCCAACACGCTCGTCGTCCTCGACCTGACCGGCGCGCAGATCCGGCAGGCGCTCGAACAGCAGTGGCAGCCCTCCGGCTCGAGCCGGCCGTTCCTCAAGCTCGGCGCCTCGGACGGCTTCGGGTACACCTACGACCCGGGTGCCCCGGCCGGCTCGCGCATCACCACGATGACCCTCGGCGGAACGGCGATCGACGCGGACACGACCTACAAGGTCACCGTCAACTCGTTCCTCGCGGGCGGCGGCGACAACTTCGCCGCGTTCAAGCAGGCGGCAGCGAAGCAGGACAGCGGCAAGGTCGACCTCGAGGCGCAGGTCGAGTACTTCCGCGCGGACCCCACGGTGACGGTCGCCCACGACCAGCGCTCCACCGGCATCCGCACGACGGCGACCCCGGACGGCGGCTTCCAGCCCGGTGACCGGGTCACCATCGAGCTCTCCTCGCTGACGTTCAGCAACGAACCCGACCAGGGCGGCACGGTCACGGTCAGCGCCGGTGGGAAGGAACTCGACCGCGCGACGATCGACACGACGATCGTCGACACGACGGACGAGCAGGGACAGGCGACGCTGTCGTTCCTCGTCCCCGGCGCGACCACGGACCCCGCGACCGCACTCGGCCGGGCAGCCGGCACGACGACCCTCGCGGCAGCCGTGGCCCCGGCCGCCACGACCGACGAGCCCCTCGTCGTCACGCTGCCGAACGGACAGACGATCACGCTCGCGGTGACGATCCCCGTCGCCGCGGCCGTGGACCCGACCGACCCCGCTGACCCCACGGACCCGACCGACCCCGGCACGCCTGGTACCCCCGGCGCCGGCGGCGGTGACGACGGTGCGGTCGGTGTCGACACCGACGGTGACGGCGTCGTCGACGGCACGGTCCCGGCGAACGCCGGCGGAGCGCTCGCGTACACCGGTGCCGACATCGCGGCCCCGGCCGTCGCAGCCGGCCTCCTGCTCCTCGCGGGCCTCGTGGCGCTGGTGCTCGCGCGTCGGAAGCGCGCCGAGCGCGAGGCGACGGACCTGACGGACTGACGCCGCGCCTCCAGGCAGGAGGAACGGGCCGTCCCACCCAGGTGGGACGGTCCGTTCTCGTGGGTCCAGGAGGCGCGGTGCCGGTCCGCAGCGTCGGCGCCCGTCCGCGGGTGGCCCGCGACGCTTGTCCCATCACGGTACTTCCCTGCTGTACCGGCGATCGGCGGGGTACGCTCAGCCCTGTCGCATCGCGACGCGTCGCGCTGGGTCGCCTCTCATCCCGGACGGTGGTTCCGCCCGGGGGACTCCGCGACGCGGGTGCTCTCCGTCTCCAGGGAAACGACGGAGGGCACCCATCTCACTTCCTCAGCGGAAGAGCTGCTCGCCGATGTACGAGCCCTTGCGCGGAGCCGGCGGGACGGCGAACACGCCGCTCCCGATGTGCGAGACGTACTCGTTGAGCCGGTCGGACGCCCCGAGCTTCCGCTGGAGCGTCGTGAAGTGCTCCGGGTCGTTCATGTACGCCGCGAAGAGCAGCCCCGCGTCGAGCTGACCGTACTGGTTGAGCCCGTCGGTGTAGTTGTACGGGCGCCGCAGGATCTTCACGCCGCCGTTCGCCTCGTGGGCCGCGAGCGCGATGTGCGACGTCGGGTCGATCTTCGTCGTGCCGTCCGACGCCGTCGCGTGGAAGTCGGGCGTGGTGTGCTCCGAGCCGCCGGAGAGCGGTGCGCCCTCGATCTTCGTGCGGCCGAACACCCGCTGCTGGTCGCTGACGACGTCCGCGTCCCAGATCTCGATGTTCATCCGGATCTTCCGCACGACCTGGTACGTGCCGCCGCGCATCCAACCGGCCCCGGACCCCGGTTCGTCGACCCAGACGAAGCGGTCGTAGTCCTCGTCGGTGGTGATGTTCCGGGTGCCGTCCTTGAACCCCATGAGGTTGCGGGGCGTGGACTGGTCGGGCCCGGCCGAGGCGCGACCGAAGCCGAGCACCGTCCACCGCACGGTCGCGGTGCCGCGGGCCATCCGGGCGAGGTCGCGGACCGCGTGGTACGCCACCTGCGGGTCGTCCGCACACGCTTGCAGGGACAGGTCTCCCCCGGTGAGGGCACGGTCGAGGTTGTCGCTCGGCAGCGTCGGGATCGCAGCGAGGTGCGCCGGCTTCTTCGACGCGAGGCCGAAGCGCTCGTCGAAGAGCCCCGGGCCGAGGCCGACGGTGACCGTCAGGGACGCGGGACCGAGGTCGAGCGCCTCCCCCGTGTCCGCACCGACGCCGTCGCCGTGAGCGGGTTCGACGCTGCCGACGGTCTTCCCGGCCTGCAGCTGCGCGATCGACGCCGACCAGCGGGCGAGGAGCACCTGCAGGTCGGTCCGGACCGTCGAGGACATGTCGAACGTCATGAACACGCAGTAGCGCTGCGGAGCGGTCTGCACCCCGCCCTGCGGCTGCCGGGCGGCGGTCGCGTAGAACGGGTGGCTCCGCGAGAGGTCGATCGACTCGTCGCCGTTCGTCGCCGCGGTGAACGGGTTCACCCCGGTCGCGGCCGTGGCACCGGCGACCCCGGCGGCGGCGCCGAGGCCGGCTCCGGCCGCAGCGACACCGGCGGTCACGCCGGCGCCGAGGAGCCCGCGGCGGGAGAGGGGCGCGGGGCCCGTCCCGTCGCGGGCCGGCTCGTCGTGCGGGGTCGTCACGCGGTGGCGACCTTCTCGGCGAGGCGGGACAGCGGGTCCTGCAGCGCCTGGACCTGCTGCGAGATCGTGTTCGCGTCCGAGGCCTTGGTCGCGGCGTCCCACGTGTCGAAGCCGCCGAGGTCGTCGGCGTTGCGGTAGCCGTCCATGAGCGTGTTCGTGCGGTCGAACTGCGTCGCGATCTGCTTCGTCAGCGTCGGGTCGAGCTTCGTCAGGCCCGGCTTGAGGTACGCGAAGGCCTGGCGGGCGCCCTCCACGTTCGCGGCGAGGTCGACGAGGTCGATGTGGCTGTACGCCTCCTCCTCGCCGGTGATCTTGTTCGACTGGACCTCCTCGAGCAGGCCGGCGGCACCGTTGGCGAGGTCCTCGGGCTTGTAGTCGAGGGTCGGCACGAGCTTCGCGAGCAGCTGCACGTTCTCGGTCAGGTCCGCGGCGGTCTGCTTGGTCGACGCGGTGATCGCCCCCGCCTCGAACAGGTCCTTCTCGACCGCGTGGAACCCGCTCCAGCCGACGGCCGGGTCGAGGTTCGAGGCGCGCATGTCGATGAGGTAGTCGAGGTTGCCGGCGTTGTCGGTGGCCTTGAAGCCCTTCTTCACGAAGCCGTCGACGTCGCTCTCGACGTGCTCGTAGAACGGGCGGGCGTTCGCGTAGTCGGTCTTCGCGGCGGCGAGGTCACCCGCGTCGACGTCCTTCTGCAGCTGCTCGACCGCGGCGACCATGTCGGTGACCTGGCCGTCGACGTACTCGGCGTAGCCCTTCGTGCCCTCGTCGAGGAGGGTCGCGGCGCTGCTGTTCGCCGTCGAGGTCACCTTGCCGGTGACGGTGAAGTCGGTGAGTTCCTGGTCGGCCCCGGGGCAGTACACCTGGTACTTGCCGCCGGTGAGCGTGGCGGTGAACGTGACGGCGGTGAGCCCGGGCGCGAGGTTCTCCTTCTCGCCGAGGATGCGCTGGTCCTGCAGCAGTTCGACCTCGGTGATCGCGGTCGACGACTCGTTCTTCACCGTGAACGTGACCGGACCGGCGGGGACCTTCGTGGTCGACACGGCGCACTTGTCGGAGCCGTCGTTCGTCAGTGTGACCGAGACGCGGGAGACCTTGCCGGAGCTGCTCGCGGTGTCACCCGCCGACGTGGACGAGTCCGCGCAGCCGGTCAGCGCGAGGGCGGTGACGACGCCGAGGGCGCCGAGGGTGGTCAGGGGTCGGGCAGTCCTACCGAACGGCATACTCAGGGCTCCTCGTGGGGTCGTCCGCGGGTGGGCCGCGTGACGGGTCGGTTTCGGGGGTGGTGGTCGTGGGCTCCGGCCGCCGACGGCGGTCGCGGAGGGCGAGCAACGCCTGGGCAGCGGCCGCGACGCCCAGGGCGATCGGCAGCCAGGCCTTCCAGAGCAGCAGCTCGGCGGAGCGGGTGTCCGCGGCCGCCACCGCGGTGGCGGCCTGCTGGACGCGGGCGTCCGGCACGGACCAGACGGTGCGGTCCAGGGTCGTGGTCCGAGCGGACGGGAGGCCCCCACCGCTCAGCGTGAGCACGGTGCGTTCCGCGCGGCTCGCGTCCAGGACCCCACCCCGGACGGTCCAGAGGCTGACGGTGTCGCGGACGGCCCAGCGCGCCGAGAACGGCCCGGGGTTCGTGCTCGGTGAGATGCCGACGGGGACGCGGCCGAACAGGTCGACGAGGTCGTCGAGCGTCAGGCTCGACGGCCGCTGCGCGGCCGATCCGTCCGCGGTCCGCCGCCAGCGGTCGGCGGTCACGCCCGCGCGGGTGACGCTCCGGTGGGTCGACGCCGGGAAGGCGAACCGCGCCTCCTGGCCCGTGCCGCTGGTGCGCATGCTCGCGGTGGTCCCGTCGATGGACGCGGTGACGGAGCCGCCGCCGGTCACGGCGGTCGTGGACGGGAGGTCGACGCCCCCGGTCGGGACCGCGATCGCCAGGGTCGCAGCCGCGACGGCGAGGACACCGGCGATGCCGAGCCGCACGGCGGGGACCCGTTCGCGGGACGGACGCCAGGCACGCGGCCAGAGGGAGATCGCGAGGACGGGGACGACGTAGAGCACCCAGCCGAGCACCTCGATGACCCGGGGGTCCGGCGGGATGCCGAGGACGCCGGTGACGAGGGCGCCCTGCACGGAGCCGTTCGGCGCGAGCCAGCTGAGGTCGACCGTGCGCTGCTGCCCGATCACGATCCACCCGGCCTCGTGCGCGCGGCGGAGCACGGTCAGCACGAGGCCGCCGGCGACGAACACGAGGAAGATCCCCGTGCCGGTGAAGAACTTCGACAGGTTCAGCCGGACGCCGCCGGTGTAGATGCCGTACCCGACGACCACGGCGCCCGCGATGCCGATCACCGCACCGAGCGCCGCGAGCCCGGTGTCCGACGACGCCTGGAACGTGGCGAGCAGGAAGACCGCGGTCTCGAAGCCCTCCTTGAGGACGGCGAGGAAGGCCATGCCGGCGAGGGCCCAGGCGGTGCCACGGCCGAGGGCCTCGGTCGCGCTCGCCTCGAGCTCGGTCGTGAGCGTCCGCGCGTGGGTGCGCATCCAGACGATCATGCCCGTCACGAAGACGACGGCGACGATGCCGATGATCGCCTCCATGCCCTCCTGCTGGGCCTGCGGGAGCGCCTGCTCGACGACCTGCAGGCCGAAGCCCACGGCGATGCTGAGCACCACGGCGACCCCGACGCCGAACCACATGGGGGCGAGGGGGACGCGGTTGCGACGGAGGAACGCGGCGATGATGCCGACGATGAGCGTCGCTTCGAGGCCTTCACGGAGGCCGATGACGAGGGTGGCGAGCATGGCAAAGGTGAGGCTAACCTAACCAGCGCGCGACCCGCCACCTCCCGCCGGTGATGTTTGATGGTTCTCATGAACCTGCTGTCCGTCGATGGCCTGGCGTCGGTCACGAACGTGCTCGACCTGGCCGGGGTGTTCGCGTCGGCGCTCCTCGGCGGATCGCTCGCGCGGACGATGGACTTCGACCTCTTCGGGTTCCTCGTCGTCGGGTTCGTGTCCGGCCTCGGCGGCGGCATGCTCCGCGACACGCTGTTGCAGAACGGGCCGCCCGTCGCGCTCGTCGACCCGCTGTACGCGCCGGTCGCGATCGCCGGGGCGCTCATCGCCTTCTTCGTGTCGTTCTCCGAGCTGACCTGGGACCGGCTGTTCACCGTGCTCGACGCCGCGGTCATCGGCTTCTGGTCGGTGGTCGGGGTGCAGCGGACGTTCGACGCCGGTCTCGACTGGCCGGCCGCGATCATCATGGGCACGATCACGGCGGTCGGCGGTGGTGCGATGCGGGACCTGCTGCTCCGCCGGGTCCCGGCGGTGTTCGGCGGCAACGCGCTCTACGCCACGGTCGCCGTCGCCGCGTCCGCCGTGATGGTCGTCGCGTCGCACCTCGGGTCACCGTCGATCGGCATCGTCGCCGCGATCGTGCTCTCCCTCGGGCTGCGGTGGGGCGCGGTCCGGCGCGGCTGGGGGCTGCCGAACGGTCGCGAGTGGCAGCCGAAGTCCACGCTCGGATCCCTGCTCCAGCGCGGCCGGAAGCTCCGACCGGACGCGATCCGGTTGCTGCGACGGCCGGGGCGACGGTCCGGCGCGGGGAGCGTGCACCACGAGAACGAGTCGGGGCCCGCGGACGCGTCGGACGGCTGAATCCGCGAAGGGGCTGTCATCTGTCGGTGCTCGGTCGTACAATCAGTACCGCCGGGTATCGACCCGGCATCCATGGTCCGCTGGTGCACCGACGCGACCCGAACGCGCCGGTTCCGTACGAACCTGTGGTTGGGGGCTTCGCTGATGCCGCGCGGGATCAGACGCGCGGCGCGGCAGGTCTCCCGACGCACCCTGCCTCCAGCACAATGGTCGTGACCCACCACCACGCCAGCCCGACGAAGCCGGACCCGACGGATCACGGCGGGCCCGTCGAATCAGGAACCATGAGCGACGACGCCTCCGACCCCAGCCCCTCCGTCACCGGCTCGCCCACGCCCCGGACCCCGCGGGCCGAGGTGCGGGAACGACTCCTCACCGCCGGGGCCCAGGTCTTCGCCGAGCAGGGCGTGCACGAGGCTCGGCTCGACGAGGTCGCCGCCCGCGCCGGGTTCAGCAAGGGCGCCGTCTACTCGAACTTCTCGTCGAAGGAAGACCTCGTCGCGCAGGTCATGCAGCGCGCGACGAACCTGGTGCTCGGGTCGCTGCGAGAACTCGTCCGCGCCGACATCGCCGCAGTGGACATCGGCGACGTCGTCCGGGCAGCGTTCGGTCGGCACGACCAGAGCGGCCAGTTCGCCCTGCTCTCGGAGTTCCGGGGGTACGCCACGCGCCATCCCGAGTTCCTGCCCGAGTTCGTGCGGCAGCGGCGGGAGCTGCAGGACGGCGTGTTCGAGCTCGTGGAGCTGTGGTTCGGGGCGCACCCGGAGATCGATGCGGGGATGTCGCTCGAGGACTTCTCCCGGGTGCTCATCGGGGCGAACGTGGGGATCGTGTTCGACGCGGCGGCGCTGCCCGGGGTGAACCCGGGCGAGGTCGTCGCGGCCCTCGTCGAGGCGGTCATCCGCCGGCGCTGACGCCGCGGCGGGTGACGCAGTGTGCGAGGTTCCGCGC
>NZ_MJGQ01000015.1:227932-274425 GCF_001865095.1 Curtobacterium sp. MCBA15_013
ACCGCGCGCGGAACCTCGCACGCTACGAGCGCGCGGCGCGCGGCACGCTACGCGCGGCGCTACGCCGCGCTGCGGCGCGCGCGCCGCCCCTCGTGCGACCACGCGGACGACGGCAGCAGGCTCGGCGGCACCAGGCGCGACCGGAGCACCCGCGCACCGGAGGCCGAGGCGTCCAGGGCGACCCGCGCCTCCTGGACCGCCGCGAGCAACGCCGCAGCGTCCACCGACGCTGCACCGCCCGCGGCGAACCGCTCCCGGTCGACCGCGTCGACGATCGTCTCGAGGTGCGGCAGCACCGTCGCCGGCACCGACGGCCGGAGCCGCCCGAGCACCGCACGTGCCGTCCGCGCTGCTGCAGCGGCGTCACCCGGTGGCGCGAGACCCGGCGCGTAGCCGTGGTCGGCGACGTCGTCGAGCGCCTCACGCCAGGCGTTCACCGCTGGCGACCTGCCCGATCGCACCGCGCCGAGTCGCGTCCGACGGCGGAGTGCCCGGACGAGCGCCGGGGACACCAGCAGCGCGACGGCGATCACCAGCCCCACCGCGAGCCCGAGCGGTCCGTTGCCTCCGCCACCGGTCGACCCGGCGGCTCCCGGCGCTGCGGACGCGCTCGGCGTCGGCCTCTCGGACGTGGCGGGAGCGGATTCGCCCGGGGCGGGCAGCGGTGTCTCCGGGGCGGCGGCCGAGGGGGTGGAGGTGGCCTCGGTCGAGGGCGTCGCGGCGGCGTCGGAGTCGGGCGTCGGCTCGAACGCGACCCAGCCGGCGCCCTTGATGTAGAGCTCCGGCCACGAGTGCAGCTGCCGGTTCGACACCGTGTACTCGCCGTCGGCCTGCGTGGAGCCCGCCCGGTAGCCGACCGCGATGCGCGACGGGATGCCGAGCGTGCGGGCCATCACCGCCATCGCCGAGGAGAAGTGGACGCAGTAGCCCTCGCGGACCTGCAGGAACTTCGCGACGACGTCCATGCTGTCGCCGTCGTAGCCCTGTTCGACCGGCGCGGTCTCGGAGTAGGTGAACAGGTCGCTGCGGAACCACTGCTCGAGCGCGCGGCCCTTCTCGTAGTCGGTGGCCGCTCTGCCCGCGACGCGCTGCGCCGTCCGCGCGATGCTGACCGGCAGCTTGTCGGGGAGCTCGCGGTCGGTCCGGAGCTGGTTCGCCGAGGGCGTCGCGAACCCCCGACCGTCGGCACGTCCGAGCAGGCCGGAGCCGGCGATCGCGTCGAGGTACTCGCCGGACCACGTCGAGGCACCGTACACCTCGTAGGTGGCACCGCGCGGAGTGGCCGGGCCGGTGGAACGCACCGTGCTCGACTCCCCCATCCAGCGCCACTGCGACAGGTCGAGGTTCGTCGAGCGGGACTCGATCGAGACCGCGCCGGCGGGGACGGGCAGGTAGTTGCTCGACAGCCCGGTGACCCGGATCGTGACGTCGCCGCGGCTGGAGAGCCGCGGGTTGATGCCGACCGCCCACTGCTGCTGGTCGGCGGTCTCGGACTTCGCGGCGTCGGTGGTGGTCGGCACCCAGTCGCCGGTGCCGAACTCGTCGAGGTTCGCGAGCTTCAGGTACTCCGGCCGACCGTCGGACGAGCGGTAGCGGAACACCTCGAGCTCGTTCGGCTGCCGGAGGTCCTGCCCGAGGTTGAGCAGCGTGCCGGGGCGTCCGGGCTGCACGGGCGACTGGATCGCCCCGGTGACGCCGGACAACCAGCTGGCGTTGAGCGGCACGATCGCGGGCAGTCCCACGGCGACGACGAGTCCGATCGCCCCGACGACGGCGGCGGGGAACGCCCGTTGGACCGGCCGCACCGAGAGCCAGAGCAGGACGAGGAAGGCGATGCCGGTGGCGATCACGAGCCCGGGTGCCGCGGGGGCTCCGGTCACGACGCCCGGCACGATGAGGATCACGAGCGCGGGGACGGCGGCGAGTGCGGCGGTCGGGGCGACGGCCGCGAGGAACAGCGAGACGCCGGCGACCCAGCCGATCGCGACCGTGACGATGAGCCGGATCGCGTCGGACTGCGGCAGCGGTGCGGGGTTCAGTCGGATCGCCGCGAGCGTCTCGCCGAGCGCGCCGTTCCGGTCGAGCCACCCGAGTGGCTGGACGTCGTTCACGACCGCAGCGGCGCACGAGCAGACCACGAGCGCCGCGACGAGTGCCACGAACCGCACCCCGGGCGCCCGACGACGGACCGCGAGCATCGTGCCGACGAGGACGGCGGCGACGAGGACGCCGGACACCCACCACGCGACGCCCTGCACGAGGGGACGCATGGCGAGCGCGGCGATGAGCACGGGCACCGGTGCGAGTGCGACGACCCACGGGCTCGGCGAGTCCGGTCGGTCGACCCGTCGCTCGGGTTCGCGCCGCGCCTCGCCCCGGGGCGGAGCCGGACGGGTGGCGACGCCGCTCACCGGATGCTCCCGGGCGCGTGGGCACCGGCGACCGGGACCACCAGGGTCCGCCACCCGCCGCGGTCGAGGATGCCGCGCACCACCGGGTCCGGCGGGACGATGGTCGCCAGGATCCCCCGGCTCGACCCGGTCGTCGCGGAGACGAGCTCGGCGGCCTGCTCTGCCGTGCAGTTGCCGGTGACGACGGCGGTCATGCCGTGCACGTCGCGGCCGCGGACGTCCGGGAGGACCTCGGTGACCTCACGGGCGTCGGAGCGGACCCGGACGTCGGCGAGCCCCACGAGCACGTCGGTCAGTCCGCCGGCGTCCCCCGCGTGCCGGGTGCTGCCGGACGGTCCGTCGCTGACGAGCACGACGCGCGAGGTCCGTGCAGCCAGTGCCCGTGCGACGCTCGCGGCGACGACGACCGCGTGCTCGAACGCGGCGTCGCCGCCGAGGTCCGAGAGCTCCGCCAGGTCGTCGCGGCCGAGGCGCTGGTACGACTCGCGTCGGACGTCGAGCGCGATGACGGCCTCCGGCGGCTGCGCCTGCGTGGTCTGACGGACGTGGAGTTCCCCGCGGCGGGCGCTCTGGGCCCAGTGCACACGGCGGATCGGGTCACCCGGGCGGTAGGGACGCAGCTCGCTGTCATCGGCCGACCCGCCCTGCCCCACCCGTCCTTCGTCGGCGGAGACGGCTCCGGCGAGCGCACCCGCGTCGAGCGACGCGAGCGGGGTCGATGCCGGGACGACGACGACCTCTTCCGCGGCGACCACCGGTCGGTCGATGCGGAGCAGGCCGAACGGGTCCTCGACGCGGATCGTCACCGGGCCGACCACACTGCGCCCACGGTGCATCGCCAGGGCCTCGACGTCGAGCACCGCCGGCGGGAGGTTCGGCCCGACCGCGGCGTACGTCTCGGCGGTGGACATGCTGACGAGGGCGTCGTCGAGCTGTTCGCGCACGAGGAGCATCGACCGCGGGCCGATCGGCAGGCTCGTCCCGCCGAGGGTGATCCGCTCGCGGTACACCTCGCCGACCTGGACGATCGCGCGCGCCGTGCTCCGGCTGCCGCGCAGCGGTGCGGCGACGACGAACGCCATGACGATGCCGAGCACCACGAGCACGAGGAGCAGCAGCCCCGCGGACACCGCGACGCTCGTCGTCCCCACCAGCCCGCCGCCGATCAGCCCGATGCCGACCGCGATCACGGTCCAGCCGCGCACGGTCGGTCGGGGGAACGGCGTGCGGCGCAGCAGCGCGAGGCCCCGCCGCCCGTACCGGAGCGCCCCGGAGCGCAGGGCGCCAGCACGCAGCGCGAGCGACGTCGGCGCCGGGGACCCGGACATCAGGAGCGGACGGGGGTCGCCGTGAACGGCACGGCCGTGTCGGACACGATGCGCACGACGATGTCGCGGACGGTGTCGTCGCCCGTCCCACCGAGGCCGCGGGCGACCGGCACGAGCCGGTGCGCGAGGATGACCGGCGCCAGCGTGGCGACGTCGTCCGGCGTGACGAAGGGACGGCCGAGCAGCGCGGCGTGGGCACGGGCGGCCGAGGCGAGGTGCAGCGTGGCCCGCGGGCTGGCGCCGAGCACGATGTCGGGGTGGCTGCGGGTGGCCCGGACGATCGCGACGATGTACGCCTCGACGTCGGGCGCGACGTGGACCGTGCGCACCGACTGGATGAGGTCGCGGAGGGTGTCCACGTCGACGATCGGACGGAGGTGCGCCAGCGGGTCGCCCCCACCGCGGTTGGTCAGCATCTGCCGTTCGGCGTCGGCGCTCGGGTAGCCCATCGTCAGGCGGGCCATGAAGCGGTCGCGCTGGGCCTCGGGCAGCGGGTACGTGCCCTCCATGTCGATCGGGTTCTGCGTCGCGACGATCATGAACGGGCTGTCCAGCTTGCGCGTCACGCCGTCGACGGTCACCTGCGCCTCGGCCATCGCTTCGAGCAGCGCCGACTGGGTCTTCGGGCTCGTGCGGTTGATCTCGTCGCCGATCACGACGTTCGCGAACACCGGCCCCGGCGAGAACCGGAAGGTGCCGGAGGACTGGTCGAAGATGTTCACGCCGGTGACGTCCGACGGCAGCATGTCCGAGGTGAACTGGATGCGGTTCACGGACCCGCCGACCGATGCGCCGAGCGCCTTGGCCAGCACCGTCTTGCCGACGCCGGGGACGTCCTCGACGAGCAGGTGTCCCTCGGCCAGCATCACCGTCAGGGCGGTGCGGATGGCCTCGGTCTTGCCGTCGACGACGGTGGAGACGGCGGCGGTGATGTCGTCACCGACGTCCCGGATGCGCTCGATCGGGAAGGCGGGGTCGGTCGGTTCCGGCACGCAGGCCTCCTCGGCTCAGGACAGGTGTCGTGCATGCTACAACGGCCCGGTGACAGGGACCGGGGGATGCGTCACCGACCGGGTCGCCGGACACACGGCGACGGACTGGAGGCGCGGGTCACGTGCGCCGATCGGCGCACGTGATCCGCGCCTCCAGTCCGGATCCCGCTGCGCGTCAGACGCGAGCCGCCAGCGACGCGTCGGCGGCCAGCAGGACCTGCGCCGCCACGGCGACGCCCTCCTCGCGGCCGAGCTCGGTGTCCTCGTGCTCGATGTTCACCCACATGTCCGGGTCCACCTCGCGCAGGGCCTCGAGGAACGCCGACCAGTACGCCTCGTCGTGCCCCTTGCCGAGCGCGACGAAGTCCCACGCGGACGGCGTCGGCCACTCGTTCGCCCACTCGTCCCCGCCGAGGTTCGTGCGCGGCTCGTCCGGCGAGAGCCGACGGAACGAGTTGTCGAGCACGCCGTTGATCGCGGCCTGCGGGTTGATCCGGACGTCCTTCGCGGCGGCGTGGAACACGAGCGGCCCGAGGTCGCGGACGACCGCCACCGGGTCCATCTGCTGCCAGAACAGGTGCGACGCGTCGAGCTCGACGCCGACGTTGGTCAGCCCGCCGCGCTCGACGAGCTCGCGGATCGTGGCCGGGTTGAAGACGACGTTCTGCGGGTGCAGCTCGAGCGCGACCTTGACACCGTGCTCGCGGGCGAGGGCGTCGATCTCCTGCCAGAACGGCACCGCGACGCTCCACTGGTACTCGATCACGTCGAGCGCGGCGGAGTTCCAGGCGTTCACGATCCAGTTCGGCCGGGTGCCGCCGGGTTCCCCCGCGGGGAGGCCCGACATCGTCACGACCCGGTCCTGGCCGAGACGGGCCGCGAGCCGGATGCTGCGGCGGACGTCCTCCGCGTGCTTCGGCCCGATCCCCGGGTCCGGGTGCAGCGGGTTGCCGTTGCAGTTCAGGCCGGCGATCGAGACGCCGGTCCCGTCGAACTGCGCGAGGAAGGTGTCGCGCGCCTCGTCGTCGTCGAGGATCTCGTCGACGTTCGGCACGTGCACCGGCGGCAGGAACCCGCCGGTGTTCAGCTCGATGCCGGTGAGGCCGTTGCCCGCGATGGCCTCGAGCGCCGCGGCGAGCGGGCGGTCGTGGAAGATCGCGTTGTAGAGACCGAGCTTCATGCGTGTGCTCCTCCGGTGACGGACGCTGCGGTGAGGTCGACGGTTGCTCCTCCGTCGGCAGCGGACCGGGCCACCGCGTCGAGGATCTCCATGTTGTGGACGCCGTCGTCGAACGTGGCGTTCGCCGGCAGCGGGTCGGCCGTGTTGCCCACGACCTCGTCGAGGAAGGCACGCGCCTGGTACTCGAACATCTGGTTCTGCCCCCAGCCGACACCGGGAGCGTCCATCGCCATGCCGCCGGCGACGTAGGGGTGGTCCGGGCCGAGGACGACCTGACGGTAGCCACCGAGACGGGAGCCGTCGGACTGCAGCGCGAGTCCGATCTCGGATGCGCGCTCCTGGTCCCAGCGTGCGGCGCCGTGCTCGCAGAACACCTCGACGACGAGGCCGTTCGGGTGCGAGGTCGCGACCCGGGAGACCTCGAGCGAACCGACCACCGAGCCGTCGCCGAAGCGCGCGTTGAACGTGGCGTAGTCGTCGTTCTCGACGTCGGCGAACTCCCCGGTCAACGGGACGGCCTGGCCACGGAGGGCGAACCCGGCGGCGATCGGCCGCTTCGTGATGGCCGTGGTGAACATGCCGCCGTTGACGCTCTGCACCTCGCCGGCCAGGAACTCGGCGACGTACGCGAGGTGCGACCCGACGTCGGCGAGTGCACCGGTTCCCGGGGCCCCTGCGAAGCGCCACGAGAACGGGACGTCGGGCGAGGAGCCGTAGTCCGTCCAGTACCGCGCGGAGACGTGCAGGACGCGACCGAGGGTGCCGTCCTCGACGAGCTGCTTGATCGCCGCGAGCCCGGGAGCGCGTCGGTAGGTGAAACCGACGCGGGCGGTGAGACCACGACCGGCCGCGAGCGAGGCCGCGGACGCCATCGCGCGGGCGTCGTCGAGCGAGTCCGAGAGCGGCTTCTCGCACAGCACGTGCTTGCCGGCCGCGAGGAGCCCCTCGACGATCTCGCGGTGCAGCGTGTTCGCGACGACGACGCTCACCACGTCGATGTCGTCGGCCTCGGCGATCGCTCGCCAGTCGGTGTCGTGCCGGTCGTACCCGAAGCGCGTCGCAGCCTCGGCCGCGAGCGGTTCGTAGACGTCGCCGACCGACACGAGCCGGACGGGCGGCAGCGTGTGACCGAACAGGGACGGTGCGTTCCGCCACGCGGCCATGTGGGCCTTGCCGGCCATGCCGGCGCCGATGACGGCGACGCCGATGCTGTCGCTCATGTTCTCTCCCTCGAGAAGTCGGTGATGGCTCTGGAACGTTCCAGAGAGCGTCGGTAGACTGTAGACGCACCCACCCATGTCCTGTCAAGGAGCCGCGTGTCCCGACCACCGACGATCATCGACGTCGCGACCCGTGCCGGTGTCTCGAAGTCGCTCGTCTCGATGGTGATGCGCGACGACCCCGGCGTCTCCGACACCCGCCGGGCAGCCGTCCTCGCCGCGGCCGCCGAGCTCGGCTACCGCCCCAACCGTGCCGCCGCGATCCTCGCCGGCACGCGGACGCGCACGATCGGCGTCGTCGTCGACGACTTCCGGAACCCCTGGTACGTCCCGATGCTCGACGGCATCCGCGACGCGCTCGCCCCGCACGGCCTGCGCCTCACGCTCGCGGACACCCGCGCGAACGCCCACCTCGACTCCTCCCCGTTCGACGACCTCGTCTCGCTCCGTGTCGACGGTGTCGTGCTCGCCGCCGAGGGCTTCCCCGACCTCGTCGTCCCCGCGGACACCCCGGTCGTCATCGCCGGCGCACGCGCCGACGTCCCGGGAGGACTCGACGTCGTCGCCTCCGACGAAGCCGCCGGCGGACGTCTGGCCGCGGATCACTTGGTCGGCCTGGGTCACCGCCGCATCGCCCACGTCACCGGCTCGGGAGGCCCGGCTGCCGTCCGCCGCGAGGCCACCGTCGCCCGGATGGTCGCCTCCGGCATCGAGCCACTGGTGTACGGCGAGGGACCGACCTCGGAGCAGACCGGCTACCGGGGCACCGTCCGCGCACTGGAGGACCACCCGGACCTGACCGCGGTGTTCGCGGCGAACGACGTCATGGCGATGGGCGCGATCGCCGCCGTGCACGAGGCCGGGCTCCGGGTACCGCAGGACGTGTCGGTCATGGGCAACGACGAGACCCCGCTCGCCGCGTCACCCCTGCTGCGCCTGACGACGGTGGACCCGCACAACGACGAGGTCGGGCGACTCGCGGCGGACCGGCTCGTCGAGCTGATCGGTGCCGCCGAGCGGCCGGAGCCGACCCGGGTCCTCGTGCCGCCGTCGCTCGTCGTCCGGTCGACGACCGCTCCCCCGCGCGCCCGCTGACCGTCCGGACGGCGGGCATCCCCCGGTCGCCGGCTGACGGGCGTCCGCCGGTCGGTGCCGATACCGTCACGGCGCGAGCTGCACCCAGCGCCCCTCGGAGACGACCCGGACGGAGCCACCGTCGACCGCCACGGCGGTCTGCTCGTCGATGGCGTAGGCGGTCGGAACGCCGATCTCGGCCGCCCACCGCTCGGCGTTCTCGAGGGTGTTCTCCGGGAACGCGTCGAGGTGCGGGAAGATCGAGAAGTCGACGACTCCCAACGTCACGTCGTCGACCGCCGACGGCCACGCGACGAAGGACGCGCCGATGCGCGGCGTCATGACCATGCTGCCGGCGCTCACGCCCACCCACACCGTGTCGGGCAACGAGGGCAGCAGGTCCGCGAGCCCGGATGTCCGCATCCAGTGGGCGAGGTAGGTGGCGTCCCCGCCGTCGACCAGCAGGACGTCGGCTCCCGTGACCCACCGCCGCCACCGCTCGGGGTCGATCGTCGGCAGCGCCGTGAGCTCCAGCACGCCGATCGACGCCCAGCCGAGGCCGGTGAAGGCGCGGGAGTCGGGACCGCCGGTCACGAGGTCCCGGACCGAGGCCGGTCCGCACATCGGATGCCCCCACTGCGCCGTGGGGACGACGAGGGCGTTGGCATCCTCGACCGGTTTGCCGAGCATCGACACGAGCGCGGCGTGGATCGTCGGGTTGGTGACGCCTCCCGAGGTCAGCAAGAGCTTCACGTCGCCTCCGATCCAGGCAGTCCCAGCGTGTTCAGGGACCACAGTGCCACGCCGTGCAGCCCGAGGTCCTCGGCGAGCGCGACCCGCGCCCGGTAGGAACGTGCGTCGGACCAGTGCAGCTCGCGGCCGTCGTCCAGCGTCGCCGACCACTCGCCGGTCCGGGCCGACCACCGGGCATCGTCGCCCGCGAGTTCCCGCGCCCGGGCAGGGCTCACCTGCGCGTCACCCGAGCCGCCCCACACGTACCCGTACCCCGCGATGCCGAGGTCGATCCGGTCGGCCGGGACGCCCGAGCGTTCGGCCGCATCGACCACCCGCTCCGCCCACGGCAGGGACCCGATGGTGCCGGCACCGCTCCAGGGCCCGTGCTGGTCGTACGTCATCAGGACGAACCGGTCGACGTGGTCCGCGAGCGCACCGAGGTCGTACCCGGTGTCGCGGTAGCCCCGCTCCTCCGTCGAGGCCATGACCGCGATCGACACCTCGGCGTCCGACCCGAGCCGCTCGTGCACGGCGTCCTCGACCGTCGCGGCGAACGCCACGAGCCCGGCACGGTCGCGGCTCCGGAGCGACTCGAGGTCGATCTGCACGCCGCGCATGTGCGCATCGGACGCGAGTTCCGCCAGGCGCTCGGCGACCCGCGAGCGGTTCCCGGCGTCCGACAGCAGCGCGGTGCCGACCTCGGGCGAGAAGTCCCCGATCGACTCGGAGAAGTTGCTGACGAGCAGTTCGGGTGCGGCTCCACCGTCATTCGCCGTGCGGGCGAGTGCACCGACGCCAGCCGGCAGGTCGTTCAGCCCGGCGCCGTCGTCCGTCACCGTGACGCCGTCGATCCCGATCGTCGCCGCACCACGGGACGCGTCCGAGACCGTCGCCGCCGATCCGTCACCCGGTTCGACGTACGCCTCGACAGCGAGGTCGGCGTCGGCACCCTGCGTGGCGACGCAGCCACCGAGGGCCAGCGCGACCACGACCGCGAAACCGACCACGAGTCCTGTCCGCCGCACCACCCGCTCACCGTAGCGTGCAGGGCGGAGTCGGGCCGCGCCTCCTGGACCTCAGACGGTGGCACCCTCGAGCCGGTCGACCGCGACGGCGAGCTCCTCGAGCTCGGGGACCTCGCGCGCCTCGGCGAGCGCTTCCTCGAGCGCGGCGGCGTGCACGGGCGTGGCCTCGTCGAGGAGCCGTTGGCCCGCGTGCGTGAGCTCCGTGTAGAGCCCGCGGCGGTCGTCGGCGCAGAGCACGCGGGTGAGGAGGGCGCGCTCCTCCAGGCGGTTCACGAGCCGGGTCGTCGCACTCGGGCTGAGCGCTGCCGCCCGGGCGAGCTGCTGCATGCGCATGTGGAAGCCGTCCTGGCGGCGGAGGGCGTCGAGCACCGTGAACTCGACGACCGACAGGTCGACCGCGCGCAGCGCCCGCTCGAGCCGCGTCTCGATGAGGCCGTGCAGGGCCGCGAGCGTGCGCCAGCCGTGGGCGCGGACGGCGACGGAGGAGTCGTCGACGGACATGAGGGGCCTCCTGGTGTGCTTCCGGGCAGGATTGGTTGCTTGCGCGGATACCCCGCGTGTGCAACTATCGATATCCCGCGTCTGCAACAACCAGCGTACGCGGCCCAGCTGCACCGCACAACGGAAGGACATCCATGCCCGCGGGACTCATCGCCCTCGCACTCGGCGGATTCGGCATCGGCCTGACCGAGTTCGTCATCACCGGGCTCCTGCCCGAGGTCGCCGCCGACTACGGCGTGACCGAGACCACCGCCGGGTGGCTCGTCACCGGGTACGCCCTCGCCGTCATCGTCGGCGCGCTCGGACTCACCGCCGCGACCACCCGACTCCCCCGGAAGCCGGTGCTCATCGGGTTGCTCGTGCTGTTCGTCATCGGCAACACCCTGTCCGCCCTCGCGCCGGTGTACGGCGTGATGATGCTCGGCCGGGTCATCGCGGCCCTCTGCCACGGGGCGTTCTTCGGCATCGGCTCGGTGGTCGCGTCGAACATGGTCGCGAAGGAGAAGCGGGCGTCCGCGGTCGCCCTGATGTTCACCGGGCTCACCGCCTCGAACGTGCTCGGCGTCCCGTTCGGCACCTTCCTCGGCCAGGCGCTCGGCTGGCGCGCCACGTTCTGGACCATCGCGGCGATCGGTGTCGTCGCCCTCGTCGGGGTCGCCCTGCTCGTCCCCACCGTCCGCTCGGCCGACGCCGCGGTCCCCTCGCTCCGCCGGGAGCTCGGCGCCTTCCGCTCCGGCCAGGTGTGGCTCTCGCTCGGCATCACCGTGCTCGGCTACGGCGGGATGTTCGGCGCCTTCACCTACATCGCGTACACGCTGACCTCGGTGTCCGGGTTCTCGTCGGGCGCCGTGCCGTGGCTGCTCATCGTGTTCGGCATCGGTCTGTTCGTCGGCAACTTCGCGGGCGGCAAGCTCGCGTCCCGGTCGATCGACGGCACGCTGCTCGTGGTGCTCGTCGCCCTCACGGTGGTGCTCGCCGTGTTCGCGGCAGTGGCGGCCTCGCCCGTGCTCACCGTGATCGCGCTCGTGCTCATGGGGGCGTTCGGGTTCGCCACCGTGCCGGCGCTGCAGACGCGGGTGATGCAGTACGCGGACCACGCGCCGACCCTGGCGAGCGGGGCGAACATCGCGGCGTTCAACCTCGGGAACGCGCTCGGCGCCTGGATCGGTGGGCTCACGATCGCGGCGGGGCTCGGGTACACCTCGCCGATCTGGGCGGGGGCCGGGATCACGGCGGCGGCCGTGGTGCTGACGTCCGTCGCGGCGGGCGCGGCGCGGCGCGCGCGCTCGCGCGGCGCGGTGCCGACGGGCAGCGTCGCGACGGTCTGACGCGCGGGCGCGGGGCGCGGGGCTCGGCGCTCCGCGAGGTTTCGTGAGCAGAAATGGTCGGGTCACGTGCGCGCGCCCGACCATTTCTGCTCACGAGGTGCGCGGCAGTCACGGCGCCCACGCACGGACGGGAGGCGCGGTGCGGGCTGGCACCGTGCCTCCCGTCCGGCGGTGGTCGCGCCGCGCATTCGATGCGCCCGGTCCGCCATGGGAACGACGAAACCCCGGTCCTGGAGGACCGGGGTTTCGTGTGCCGCGGAGACGGAGGGATTTGAACCCTCGGTCCCCTCAAAGGGGACTCCACCTTAGCAGGGTGGTGCACTCGGCCGGACTATGCGACGTCTCCAAGCACTCTCGCGAGCGCTCCCACCACCATACAGGAGGTCGAGCACTGTCTCGACACCGACCCTGTGTCGGGCGCACGGCAGGGTCCCCCGAAGTGGGGACAGTCGGGGGTTGTCCACCCGTACCCCGGTCAATAGCATCGTCGAGGCGCGGCCATCACATTCCGGGGTCTCACCCCGTCGCCGCGACACAGCACCGATGTCGCTCCTGGGCGGCGAGCCCGACGCGCGCCCGATCGCGCGAGGCTCAGACCGAGGAGTGACCAGGGGGCGCGGCCCACCACCGCGCCCCCGCTCTCGGTGGTTCGGGTGCGCTGGGCTCGCTGGGCTCGCTGGCGGTTCTTCGCGCTGGGCGACATCTCACGGGCCGGGGAGCGCGTGGAGTGTCGGTGGGCGCGAAACCTCGGGGACGGGGGTCAGGAGCCGAAGGCCTTCGAGCAGGTCTGCTCGTCGGCGGACTGCCCCTGCAAGCCGTCGAGGGTCTCGGCCGGAGCCGTCGCCGCGGGGCTGCTCGCGGGCGCGGAGGCTCCACCGGCGCTCGCACCATCCGTACCAAGACCCGCACCATCCGTACCGAGGCCCGCACCCGAACCGGCAGCCGCGCCCGCGCCGCTCGCACCGGCACCCGCCCCCGCGCTCCCCGTGCCCGACCCCGCGCCGGCAGCCGAGCCGCCGGCACCCGAAGCGGACCCGACGCCCGCGGCCGCGCCAGCAGAGGCCCCCGCGGCCGACGTCCCCGCGGCAGACTCCGCGCCCGCCGCGCGCTCCGCCCCGATCCCGGTGCTGTCCGCGCCGAGCGAGAACGACTGGTCCGCCCGGATCTTCGCGAACAGCTGCGCCGCGAGCTCCGCCGACGGCTGCACCTTCCCCGAGTACACCCCCGTGCCACCGGTCGTCCCCGGGTACTGCACGAAGTTGACCTGCGCGAGCGGGAGGTCCTGGAGCGCCCGCCCCATCTCCACCATCGTGCCGGCGTCGTTGAGGCTCTGTGACAGCTGCATGTTCGAGGCCGCTGCCCGGGCCAGCTTGTACAGGGTGGGCGGCGAGGTGAGGGTGTCGTTCGACTTCACCGTGCGGAGCAGCGAGGACAGGAAGGCCTGCTGGCTGGAGATCCGCCCGAGGTCCGAACCGTCGCCCACACCGTGCCGGGAGCGGAGGAACGCCAGCGCCTGGTCACCCTGCAGCGTCGAGGTGCCCTGCGGCAGGTCGAGCCCCGTGTAGCGGTCGTGGATCGGCTGCGCGACGCACACCGGTACACCGCCGATCGCGTTCGACATCTCGATGACGCCCTGGAACGACACCGCCGCCGAGTACTGCACGTCGAGGCCGGTCAGCCCCTGCACGGTCTGCACGACGCAGTTCAGCCCGCCCTCGCCCCACGCACTGTTGATCGGCTGCGCTGCCATGGCGGGTGTCGTCCCGGAGCCGTCCTGCTTGCGGCACGCGGGGATCGGCGTGACGAGGTCTCGCGGGATGCTCACCGCGGTGGCGTTGGTGTGGTCGGCCGAGACGTGCAGCAGGATGTTGACGTCGTTCAACGTGGCGTCGCGTTCGCCGTACGCCGTGCCCTGCTCGGGGTCGTTGTCCGTGCCGACGACCAGCATGTTGAAGCCGCCCTGGTACGAACTCAGCGCTGCCGGTCCCTTCGCCGGCTGCGCTGGCTGCCCCTGGATCGCGACGCCGTCGCCGAAGTCGTCGGTGACCTGCTTGGCGGCGATCGCGGCGACCGACGCCGTGCTCACGAGGGCGACCGCGGCCACGCCGGAGAGCACCTTCATCGCGGTGCCGACGGGGTTGCGGTGCCGGAGACGTCCGTGCCGTGCGATCCCGGTCGCTCGGTTCAGCCGGTGGGATCGGTCGCGGACGTCGTTCACGGGCACTCCTGTCGTGTGCGGACACGGTGCGTGCTCGAGCGGACGAGCACGCGGGCAGTGCCCTCCCTGTCGGGCACCGTGGGGTCCCGCGCTGGCCCGGTCGGTCCCGGTGCCGCGGGGACGGCAACCGGACCACCCTGCCATGCGCCCGCCTGTCGATTCAGTGCGAGCGGCCCCGGAATCCGCGGTGAGTGCTCAGGCGGCCGCCCGGAACCGTTCGGGCAGGCCGATCAGGGCATCGGCGAGCTCGACCAGCGCCACCGCGCACTCGTCGAGCGCGTCCCGCTCGGCCGCGGTGGTCGCGCGTTCGGCGATCTTCCGGCGTTCCCGACGAGCGACCACGGCGTCGATCCCGTTCGCCAGCGCCACGTCGTCCGTGAAGAACGCGTCGAGCACGGCACGCTGGGACAGGAGCCAGTCGGCGCTGACGGCCGCACCGCTCCGGCGGAGCCACCACGAACCGAGCTCGACGAAGACCCCGCCCTCGGTCACGCACTCGCGGAGCCAGGCGACGTCGAAGCGATCCGCGCACCGCACCGCGCCCGCCGAGGGCTCGGTGATCATCGTCCGCGCGATCCGGATCCGCTCGATCATGTGGTCGACGGTCCAGTGCGCGACGACCACCCCGACGTACCGCTGCACCGAGACGAGCCGCAGGTTCTCGAGCGGCACGAGCGCTTCGCGCACCGGGGTCCGGGACACCCGCATGTCCGCCGCGATCGTGTCGAGCCGGATCCGCTGGCCACGGCGGTAGACCCCGCGCAGCACGTTGTCGAGCAGCCGGGCGAAGACCGCGTCCCGCAGCAGACTGCGTCGGATGCCGTGCGGATCGTCGTCGTCGCGACCCGGTCGGTGCTGTGCTCGCTCCATGCCGCCAGGATCACGCACGGCCCACGCCGCCGGCTTCGCGAGTGGTCGGCCCGTGGACCGTGCAGGACACTGTCGTGCTGTGGAGGACTGCCATGCGAGGACGATGACAGACCCCGGAGCGCGGCGCTAAACACTCCGCATACGGAATACTACTTCCGCGCCGCGTCCGCTTCCTTGGTCAGGACGGACAGGGGCTGCGTGACGTCCTCGAGCCCCTTCCGGGCCGCGTCGACGCCGAAGATCAGCGCCACGACACCGCCCGCGATCATCACCGCGGACCCGAGCAGGTACCCCCAGAACAACGGCTCGCGGGACGACCCGTCGCCGATGAGCGCCCCGTAGATGAGCGGCGCGACGGCACCGAAGATCTGCGCCAGCGCGAAGAAGTACGAGATCGCCTGCGACCGGAGCTCGAGCGGGAAGATCTCGCTCACGGTCAGGTAGGCGCTGGACGCACCCGCCGAGGCGAAGAAGAACGAGATGCACCAGAAGACGACCTGCACGCCGGCGCTGATCGCGTCCGCCTGGAACAGGAACGCCGAGGTGGCGAGCACGAGCCCGGACACCAGGTACGTCGAGAAGATCATCTGCCGACGACCCCAGGTGTCGAAGAACCGACCGAGGATGATCGGTCCGAGCAGGTTGCCGATCGCGAACGGGAAGAAGTACACGCTCGTCTCGGCGGTCTTCAGGCCGAAGAAGTTCGTGAGCACCAGTGCGTAGGTGAAGAAGATCGCGTTGTAGAGGAACGCCTGCGTGATCATCATCGTCGCGCCGACCAGGGTCCGGGTCGGGTACTGCCGGAACAGCACCTTCACGATCGTCCGGAACTTCACGTTCTCCGTCGGCGTGACGGTCATCGCCTTGGACTCGTCGACCTCCGGCAGCCGGTGTCCGGTGGACTTCTCGACCGACTCCTCGATCTGCGTGACCGTCGCCTCGGCTTCCTCTTCGCGTCCGTGCGTCATGAGCCACCGCGGACTCTCCGGGATGTGCCGCCGCAGGAAGATGATCGCGATGCCGAGCACCGGGCCGAGGAAGAAGCCGATGCGCCAGCCGATGTTCTCGGCGAAGTTGGCCGTGTCGAGCAGGTAGATGTTCGCGAACGCGCCGAGTGCCGCGCCGCCCCAGTAGGTGCCGTTGATCGCGATGTCGACGTGCCCGCGGTACTTCGCGGGGATGAGCTCGTCGATCGCCGAGTTGATCGCGGCGTACTCGCCGCCGATGCCGAGCCCGGCGACGAACCGGAAGGCCGCGAGGAACCAGAAGTCCTGCGCGAGCCCCGCGATGCCGGAGCCGATCAGGTAGATGGCCAGCGTGAGGATGAAGAGCTTCCGACGACCCAGCCGGTCGGACATCCGACCGAAGACGATCGCGCCGACGACCTGCCCGACGAGGTAGATGGTGCCGAGCGAGGTCACCTGCTGCGTCGACAGGTCCAGGTCGGCCTGGAACCCGGCGTTCGACACGATCTGGATCTCGAGGCCGTCGAGGACCCACGAGACGCCGAGTCCCACCACGACACTCCAGTGGAACCGTGTCCACGGCAGTCTGTCCATCCTGGCGGGGACCAGGCTCTTGATCGCCCCGTTCGTCGTGCTGCTCACGAGAGGGGAACGTACGCCCAGATCGACGAGATGGTTCAGATCCGGAAACGAACGGGTTCCGGGCTCGGAGCCGGATCCCCCTAATCGAATCCGGCTCCGATGCCGGAACACCAATCATTGCAATTGCTATGAAAACTCACAAGCAGGTGGCCTGGAGGCGCGGTGCCAGCCCGCACCGCGCCTCCAGGCCCGAACGGCGTAACGTCGAAGAGGTGACCCGACCCGACATCCGAACGGTCGGCGAGCTCCGCACCTCTGGCCACCTCCAGAAGACGGTCCGCGCCGAGATCCGCGACAACCTGCTCAGCGCCCTCCGCGAGGGCCGCGACCCCTGGCCCGGCCTCCACGGCTTCGCCACCACCGTCGTCCCGCAGCTCGAACGCGCCCTGATCGCCGGGCACGACGTCGTCCTGCTCGGCGAACGCGGACAGGGCAAGACCCGACTCCTCCGCACCCTGCAGGGCCTGCTCGACGAGTGGACGCCGGTCATCACCGGCTCCGAACTCGGCGAGCACCCGTACGAACCGATCACGACGGCGAGCATCCGCCGGGCCGCGGACCTCGGCGACGCCCTGCCGATCAGCTGGCGGCACCGCGACGACCGCTACGTCGAGAAGCTCGCGACTCCGGACACGAGCGTCGCGGACCTCATCGGCGACGTCGACCCGATGAAGGTCGCCGAGGGCCGCAGCCTGGGTGACCCCGAGACGATCCACTTCGGCCTCGTCCCCCGGGGCCACCGCGGCATCGTCGCCATCAACGAGCTCCCCGACCTCGCCGAGCGCATCCAGGTCGCGATGCTCAACGTGATGGAGGAGCGCGACGTCCAGATCCGCGGCTACGTCCTGCGACTGCCGCTCGACGTGCTCGTGGTCGCCAGCGCGAACCCCGAGGACTACACGAACCGCGGTCGGATCATCACCCCGCTGAAGGACCGCTTCGGCGCCGAGATCCGCACCCACTACCCGATCGAACTCGAGGACGAGATCGCGGTGATCCGCCAGGAGGCGCGGCTCACCGCCGACGTGCCGGACGCGCTGGTCGAGATCCTCGCCCGGTTCACGCGTGCCCTGCGCGGATCGAGTGCGGTCGACCAGCGCAGCGGCGTCAGCGCCCGCTTCGCGATCGCCGGCGCCGAGACGATCTCCGCCGCCGCGGTGCACCGCGCTGCGCGGCAAGGCGAGGAGCACGCGGTCGCGCGGCCGATTGACCTCGAGACCGCGATCGACGTCCTCGGCGGGAAGATCGAGTTCGAGAACGGCGAGGAAGACCGCGCCGACGAGGTGCTCGAGCACCTGCTCCGGACCGCGACCGCCGAGACCGTCCGGGCGCGCTTCCGCGGGCTCGACTTCGCGGTCCTCGTCGAGGCGCTCGACGGGGGCACGATGGTGACCACGGGTGAGCAGGTCAGCGCCCGCGCCTTCCTCGAGGGCCTGCCGTCGATCGGCGAGTCCGACCTGTACGACCAGATCTGCGAACGGCTCGGAGCGACCGACGACGGCGAGCGTGCCGGCGCCATCGAACTCGCGCTCGAGGGGCTCTTCCTCGCCCGGCGGATCAGCAAGGAGTCCGGCGGGGGCGAAGCCGTCTATGGCTAGGGCGAACCGACGCCTGGCGCGGGACGCCCGCTACGGGAAGTACGAGGACGGCCCGGACCCGCTCGCTCCCCCGGTCGACCTGGCCGAGGCGCTCGACGCCATCGGCGAGGACGTCATGGGCGGCACCTCGCCCGAGCGCGCCATCCGGGAGTACCTGCGCCGCGGCGGTCAGGACCAGCGCGGCCTCGACGACCTGGCCCGCCGCGTGGCCGAGCGACGTCGCGAGCTGACGGCGAAGAACAACCTCGACGGCACCCTGCAGCAGGTCAAGCAGCTGCTCGACGAGGCCGTGCTCGCGGAACGCGGACAACTCGCCCGCGACACCGAGATCGACGACGGCGACCGAGCCCTCGCCGAGATGCAGCTCGACAGCCTGTCGCCGTCGCCCGCCACCGCGGTGCAGGAACTGAGCGGCTACGACTGGACGAGCCCGTCCGCGCGCCAGAAGTACGAGGAGATCAAGGACCTGCTCGGCCGCGAGGTCCTCGACCAGCGGTTCGCCGGCATGAAGCAGGCGCTCGAGGGCGCCACCGACCAGGACCGCGAGGACGTCGCCGCGATGATGCGCGACCTCAACACCCTGCTCCAGGACCACCGTGCGGGGACGGACACGCAGGAGCAGTTCGACGCGTTCATGGCCGAGCACGGGCAGTACTTCCCGTCGGACCCGCAGAACGTCGAGGAACTGCTCGACGACCTCGCTGCCCGGGCGGCCGCGGCGCAGCGCATGCGCAACTCGATGACCCAGGAGCAGCGCGACGAACTCGACGCCCTCGCCCAGCAGGCGTTCGGCTCCCCCGACCTGATGGGACAGCTCGCCCAGCTCGACGACACCCTCCGCTCGCTCCGGCCGGGCGAGGACTGGGGCGGCTCCGAGCGGATGGAGGGCGAGCAGGGCCTCGGGCTCGGCGACGGGACCGGGGTCTTCCAAGACATCGCCGACCTCGACGCCCTCGCCGACCAGATCGCGCAGGCCGGACCGGGCTCCGACCTCGACGACCTCGACCTCGACGCCCTCGGCCGCCAGCTCGGGAACGACGCCGTCGTCGACGCGAGGACCCTGCAGCAGCTCGAGAAGGCCCTGCGCAACTCCGGTGCGATGCGCCGCGGTGCCGACGGGCAGCTCCGGCTCACCCCGAAGGCGATGCGGCAGCTCGGGAAGAGCCTGCTCCGGGACGTCGCCGAGCGCATGTCCGGCCGCCAGGGCGCCCGAGACCTCCGCCGCTCCGGTGCGTCCGGCGAACCCTCCGGTGCGACCCGGCAGTGGCAGTACGGCGACACCGAGCCGTGGGACGTCACGCGGTCGATCACGAACGCGCTCACCCGCACCGCTGCCTCGGGACGGATGGGCCCCGGCGTCCGCCTGGAGATCGACGACGTCGAGGTGCAGGAGACCGAGGCGCGGACGCAGGCCTGTGTCGCCCTGCTCGTCGACACCTCGTTCTCGATGGCGATGGAGGACCGGTGGGTGCCGATGAAGCGCACCGCGCTCGCACTCCACACCCTCGTGTCCACACGGTTCCGCGGCGACGACCTGCAGCTCATCGCCTTCGGCCGCGAAGCCGAGGTGATGGAGATCGAGCAACTCGTCGGCCTCGACGCGATGTGGGACAAGGGCACCAACCTCCACCACGCCCTGCTGCTCGCGAACCGGCACTTCCGGAAGCACCCGACCGCCCAGCCCGTGCTGCTCATCGTCACCGACGGCGAGCCCACCTCGCACCTCGAACCGAACGGCCAGGTGTGGTTCGGGTACCCGCCGGACCCGATCACGATCGCGCTGTCCGTCCGGGAGCTCGAGAACGCCGGACGGCTCGGCGCGCAGACGACGTTCTTCCGGCTCGGCGACGACCCGGGGCTGGCGCGCTTCATCGACGCGATGGCGAAGCGGGTGGACGGCAAGGTCGTCGCGCCCGAGAACGACGACCTCGGCGTCGCGGTGGTCGGGTCGTACCTGGGATCGCGCCGCGGTGGAGCGCTCTTCCGGGACGACTGGACAATCTGACGGCAGGGTCTGTTCCTCCGGCGATCTCGGTCGTATGCTGACGCCACAGCTGCCCCAGACCCCGGCCGCGATCACCGCTCCACCTGACCGACCTCGTCGGTGAACCGACCACGTCGGTGAACTGATGCTGTCGGGACACCGACAGCATCGGTGAGGTGGTGATGACCGACCGATGGCACCTGATCCGTCCTCGGCCGGTCGACCCCCGTGGGGTCCCGGAGGGCAACGGCGCGCTCCGTCCGACCGCCACGGGCCACCGCGCCCCGGCAGGCGGGACGCGGTACGGGTCGGTGGGTTCCGCACCCGACGGAACCCGCCGACCCGATCTCCGCGCCGGCGGCCGAGCGGTCCGCTAGAAGAGCGGCCAGGGCACGGCGGGACCGTGTCCCGGTGGCGGCGGGAACAGCCCGACCGCCCGCAGCGCCGCGCACCGGGCGCGCAGGGTGTCGACCTCCGCCACCGTGAGGTGCTCGTCGAGTGCGGCACCGAGATCGCCGTGCAGCGCGTCGGTCACCCGGTCGATGCCCTCGAGCTCGTCCGCATCGAGCGGTTCGCCGATCCACCCCCACAGCACCGAGCGCAGCTTGTGCTCGACGTGGAAGGTCAGCCCGTGGTCGACACCGAAGCGGTGACCGTCCGGCATCGCGAGGACGTGACCGCCCTTGCGGTCGGCGTTGTTCACGACGACGTCGAACACCGCCATCCGCCGCAGTGCGGTCGTGTCCTCGTGCACGAGGGTCACCGGACGGTCCGCTTCGTCGATCGCCTCCAGCACCGGCCGCCAGCGGGGTGCTCCGTCGCCGGACAGCTCGGCCTCGGCGTCCTCGGTGGGGACGAGGTCGACCGCGTCCTGCTCGGGATCGACGTCCTGCCACCGCTGGACCATGCCGCGGCCGAACGGCCCCTCGCCCATCCACGTCGGGGGGACGACGTCCCAGCCGAACGCCTCGGACACGAGGTACGCCGCGACCTCTCGATCGGCGAGGGTGCCGTCCGGGAAGTCCCAGAGCGGTCGCTCCCCCTCGATCGGCTTGTAGACGACCGCCTCGCCGTCGAGGTCGGCGAGGAAGGTGGCGTTCGAGGCTTCCCGGATGCGTGCCCGGATGGACAGCGACCCGTCGCTCATGCGGCCCCTGGGGGACGGCCGGCGGCCACGATCTCCCGCGTGCGCTCGACGAACGCGCGGGCGGTGCCGACCGGGATCTTCACCTGGAACAGCTCGGCGGGCTCGGGGATCTCGACCACGGCCTCGATCTCCTCGCCGTCCTCGGTCGTCTCGGCGACGATCTCGAGCTCGTCGTCGATGGGGTACGCCTCGATCACCACCTGGGCGGTGGCGGGGTCGAACCCGAGGCTCAGGGCGCCGGCACGGAACTCGGCCTCGACCGGCTGGTCGAGCGGTTCACCGTCACGGAGTTCTGCGGGCGCGGACGGCGGGACGCTGAACCGGTTGTCCTCGACGGTCGCGACCTCGTCCAGGAGCTCGTCGATCTTGTCCGCGAGGACGGCTGACTGCTCCTTCTCGAGCGCGACGCTCGTGACACGGCGGCCGTCACGCGCCTGGATGTAGAAGGACCGCTCGCCCGGACGGCCGACGGTCCCGACGACGAGACGGTCCGGCCAGTCGAAGCCGTGCACGATGGTGGGCATACCCCGCATTGTAGGAGCGCCGGGCGACAGTCGTTCAGGCTCCGGCAGGAGCGGGACCGGTGGCGGGGTCGTCGTGGCCGGCGCCGCCCCCGACCGCGGCGTCCGCGCTCGGCGCCGGTGCGGCCGCGAGCCACGTCAGGTCACCCGACTCGGTGTTCGAGGCGACGACCTCAGGACGGTGCTCGCCGTAGCGCACGATGGACACCGACGCCGGTCCGACCGCGATTCGCTGGAACAGGTCGAGGTGCATGCCGAGGGCGTCGGCGAGCACGGACTTGATCACGTCGCCGTGGCTCACCGCGACCCACACGGCGCCCGGACCGTGGGCGGCCTCGACCTCGGCGTCGATCCGGCGGACGGCGGCGACGGCGCGCGACTGCATCCCCTGCATGGACTCCCCGCCGGGGAACACGACGGCGCTCGGGTTCGCCTGGACCGTCCGCCAGAGCGGCTCCTTCGCGAGGTCCGCGAGCTTCCGGCCCTGCCACTCGCCGTAGTCGCACTCCGTGATCGCCCGCTCGATGCGGGTCTCCGGCTCGCCGGGCTGGCGACCGAGCAGCGCGCGGGCGGTCTGCCGACACCGTTCGAGCGGGCTGGACACGACCGCGGCGAGCGGGACCGCGGCGAGTCGTCCGGCCGTCCGTGCGGCCTGTTCGCGGCCGACGGCGTCGAGCGCGACGCCCGCCGTCCGTCCGGCGAGGACGCCGGTCGCGTTCGCGGTGGTGCGTCCGTGCCGGACGAGGAGGACGGTCGCCATGTGCCCGATCCTAGGCCGCGATGCGCCCGTCGCCCGTCGCCGCGTCGGACACCACCCGTCCGTCGACGACGGTCACGAGCGAGTCGAGCGCGCCCCGGTGCACGAGGTCGTGCGTCACGAGCATCGTCGCGGTGCCGCGCTCGTGGGTCAGCTGCGCGATGAGCGACATGATCGCCGCGCCGCGCTCCTGGTCGAGTGCGCTCGTGGGTTCGTCGACGAGCAGGACCTCCGGCTCGTGCACGAGGGCGCGGGCGATCGCGATCCGCTGCCGTTGCCCACCGGACAGCTGGGCCGGTCGCTTGTCGGCGTGCCCGGACAGCCCGACCGCGTCGATCAGGTCGTCGGCCCGATCGCGGACCGCCGCACTCCGCCGCCCGGCCCGCGCCCCGCCGAGGTGCGCCATGACGAGGAGCTGCTCGCGGGCGGTCAGCGACGGCAACAGGTTCGACTGCTGGAACACGATGCCGATGCGTTCCCGTCGGAGCGCGGTGGCCTCGTCCCGCGACAGCGCGGCGGCGTCGACCGCGTCGCCCCGCGCACCGGTGATGACCACGCGGCCGGAGTCCGGCCGGATGAGCGTCGCCGCGACGGCCAGGATCGAGGACTTGCCGGAGCCGGAGGGGCCGGTGATCCCGGTGACCTCGCCGGTGCGTGCCGTCAGCGAGACGTGGTCGACCGCGGTGACGCGGCGGTCGCCGTCGGGGAAGGTGAGGGTGACGTCGTCGAGGGTGATCATCGGTTGCTCCCGAGTGCGGTGAGGGGGTCGGCGGCGGTGACGGTCCGGAGGGCGACCGCGGCTCCGGCGAGCCCGAGGGCCGCCATCGCGATCGCCGGGACCAGCGTGGTGAGCGGGCTGAGCAGGAACGGCAGCGCACCGCCGGCGAGCGCCCCGAGTCCCACGACCGCGGCGGTCCCGACGCCGATGCCGACGACGAGCACGACGAGCGCCTGGCCGAGGGCGTCCCGGACGAGCGACCGGGTGCTCGCACCGAGTGCCTTCAGGACGGCGACGTCGCCCGCGCGCTGCATGGTCCACACCGTGAAGAAGGCGCCGACGACGAGGGCGGAGACGCCGAACAGCATCGCGATCATCAGGGCGAGCGAACCGACCTCCGACCGGAACGTCTCGAGGGCCGTGAGCGAGCCGAGGTGCGACGAGGCCGACGTGTGGGTCGCGGTGGCGACGGCGTCCCAGTCGGGCGACCCGCTCACCGCGAGGACGGTGGGGTCGCCGTCGCCGCCGAGCCGCCGATCGGCCGCGGACCAGGCGTCCGGGGTCATCGCGAGGACCGGCGTGTGGCTGTACCAGGCGTCGCCGCCGACGGAGGCGACCCGGTAGGTGGTGCCCGTGATCGTCACGTGGTCGCCGACGTCGACCCCGAGGTCGGCGGCCGCGCCGGCGGACAGGCCGACCTGGTCGTCCCGCGTCGGTGCGAGCGAGGCGACCGAGCCACGCGCGTCGGCCGAGCCGCCGTGGTCGGCGGCCAGCCCGAACAGGGCGACCCCGACCGCCGACCCGTCGTCGTGACCCGACGTCGCCCGCCCCTGGACGATCCCGACCGGGACCACCTGGTCGACGCCGGCCGCCGTCTGCCAGCCGACCCGCGCCTCCTGGCCGATGGTCGACTCGCCGAAGGACGGCTGCCCGTCGGACGGTTGCTGCAGGACCAGTCGGTCACCCGGCAGGTCGAGCACGGCCGAGACGTTCTGGGCGGCGAGCCCGCCGGTGAGGCCTGCGAGGAACCCCACGAGCAGGGTGATGAGCGCGACGACGGAGCCGATGAGCACGAAGCGTCCGCGAGCGAACCGGAGGTCGCGCCAGGCGACGAACACGATGGTCCCTTCCCGGGTCACGGACCCTCCGCGACCACGACGGTCACGGACCCTCCGCGACCACGTCGGTCACGGACCCTCCGCGACCACGCGTCCAGCCTCGCCGCGCCGGTCCCAGCGGACATCGTCGACCGGACTGGTCCCCCGATCGAACTTTCGGTTGATCCGGTCCCGCACCTGGCTCCGTACGCTGGGACCGTCATGGCGCACAGCACGCTCACCCCGGTCTTCGTCGGTCTCCGGACCGGCCTGCACGTGCTGTCCGCCGCGCTCCTGGCCCTCGTCGTCATCCGTGTGCTGGTGAGCGACGGCCCGCGGCCCTGGGTGCCCCTCGGGCTGAGCGTCGTCTTCGCCGGCGTCTACCTGCTCGGCGCCGTTGCCGCCCGCACCCCCGAGCGCCGTCGTGCGATCGCCGGCGGGGTCTGGCTCGTCGCGCTGAGCCTCGTCTGGATCGCCCTGCTCGTGCTCGTGCCCGAGGCCGCGTACCTCGTCTTCCCGCTGTTCTTCCTGTACCTGCACGTCCTCCCCCGCGTGGTCGGTCCGGTCGCCGTGGTGGTCGCCACCCTCGTCGCGGTCGTCGCGCTCGGTCTGCACGGCGGGTTCACGGTCGGCGGGGTCGTCGGCCCGCTCGTCGGCGCCGGTGTGGCGTTGCTCATCGGGCTCGGGTACCGCGCCCTCGCGCGCGAGGCCACGGAGCGCGAGGCGCTCGTCGCCGAACTCATCGCGACCCGTGACCGCCTGGCCGCCACCGAGCGCGAACAGGGCGTCCTCGCCGAGCGGGCTCGCCTCGCCCGCGAGATCCACGACACCGTCGCGCAGGGCCTGTCGAGCATCCAGATGCTCCTGCACGCCGCGGAACGCGCGGACGGCGAGCGCCCCGGGCTGGAGCACATCCGGCTCGCACGTGACACCGCGGCGGACGGACTCGCCGACACCCGGCGGTTCATCCGTGAGCTCACGCCGCCGTCGCTCGACCAGGGACTCCCGGCGGCGCTCGGGCGGCTCGCCGAGCAGCAGTGGTCCGGCGACGGCCTGACCGTGACCGTCGACGTGCCCGACGTGGTGCTGCCGATGGACGTCCAGACGGCGCTGCTGCGCATCGCCCAGGGCGCGGTCGCGAACGTGGTGCAGCACGCGCACGCCACGCACGTCGCGCTGTCACTCGCGGTCGACGGCCAGGAGGCGCGACTGACGGTCTCGGACGACGGCGTCGGTTTCGACCCGGTCACCGCCCTGTCGCGAGCGGTCGCGTCCGACTCGTTCGGCCTGCGCGCGGCCCGGGACCGCGTCGGCCAGTTCGGCGGACGGCTGGAGATCGACTCGGCACCCGGACGCGGCACCACCCTCGTCGCCGTCCTGGAGGTGCCGTGATCCGGATCCTGATCGCCGACGACCACCCGGTCGTGCGGGCCGGCCTGCGCGCGCTGCTCGACGCGGAGGACGACCTCGAGGTCGTCGGCGAGGCGGCGACGCCGGGGACCGCGGTCGAGCTCGCCGTCGACCTCTCGCCGGAACTCGTCCTGATGGACCTGCAGTTCGGCCAGGACACCTCCGGTGCCGAAGCCACCCGGCGGATCCGTGCGCTCGACGCCGCGCCGTACGTCCTCGTGCTCACGAACTACGACTCCGACGGCGACATCCTCGGCGCGGTGGAGGCCGGCGCGAGCGGGTACCTCCTCAAGGACGCGCCGCCGCACGACCTGATCGCGGCCGTCCGGGCGGCGGCGTCCGGCCAGAGCGCGCTCGCGCCCGCGATCGCCGGCCGGCTGATGGCCCGGATGCGGACCCCGCAGGTGTCGCTCTCGGCGCGGGAGATCGAGGTCCTCGAGCTCGTCGCCGCCGGCGCTGCGAACGGCGAGGTCGCGGCGCGGCTCCACATCAGCGAGGCGACGGTCAAGTCCCACCTCGTACACGTGTTCTCGAAGCTCGGGGTCGCCTCGCGGACGGCTGCGGTGTCCACGGCGCGCTCGCTCGGGATGCTGCGCTGACCTCGCACCGGCGGTCTGCGCCGTTCCCTTGACTCGACCACGGTGGGACGTTCTGATGGACCCATGATCGAGCGCCACCGCGCGGCACTCTTCGCCACGTCGACGATGACCGGGTTCGGGATCGCCTCGTGGATCACCCGCACGCCCGCGATCCGCGACGCGCTCGGGGCCTCGATCGAGGCGATGGGCATCGTCATCCTCGGGCTCTCGATCGGCTCGATGATCGGGATCCTCGGCGCCGGTGTGCTCGTCCGGCGCCTCGGGACCCGGCCGCTCATCGTCCTCGGCGGGGTCCTGCCCGTCGTCGGCATGCTCCTCGTCGCCCTGTCCGCCCCCGCGCAGCTCGCCGCCGGGGTGTGGGGCGGGCTGTTCCTTCGGGTCCGGCGTCGCCGAGATCGGCCTGAACGTCGAGGCGGCCGCGGTCGAACGGCGGATCGGTCGGCCGGTCGTCCCGCTGCTCCACGCCTGCTTCAGTCTCGGCACGGTCCTCGGCGGGGTGGCGGGCATCGCGGTGACCGCTGCCCGGACGCCGGTCCTCGGGCACCTGCTCGGCGCCACCGTCGTCATGGCCGCACTCGCCGCGTTCGCCGCCCTGAACCTCCGTCCGGTCCCCCGCGCTGCGCCCGAGGCGTCGTTCGCGGCCGCACCGGCTCCGCGGCTCCGGGCCGTGCTCACGGTGCAGGTGCTGCTCATCGCCGTGATCACCCTGGCGATGGCGTTCGCCGAGGGTGCCGCGAGCGACTGGCTCCCGCTGCTCATGACGACCGACCACGGCGCCCCCGAGGCCGTCGGGTCCCTCGTCTTCACCGGCTTCGCCCTCGCGATGTTCGTCGGGCGGACGGCTGGCACGCCCCTCGTCGCCCGGTTCGGTCGCGCCCCGGTCGTCCGGGTGTGCGCGGCGGTCGGCACCGTCGGCGTGCTGCTCGTCGTGGTGTCGCCGAGCCCCGTGCTGACCGCGGCCGCCGCCGGGGTGTGGGGTCTCGGCATCGCCCTCGGCTTCCCGCTCGCGATCTCGGCCGCCGGCGACCACCCGACCGATGGCGACCGACGGGTGTCCGTCGTCGCGACCGCGGGCTACATCGCGTTCCTGGCCGGTCCTCCGGCACTCGGGTTCCTCGGCGAGCACCTCGGCCTGCAGGCGGCGATGCTCGTCCCCGCCGCACTCCTCGTCGTGGCGCTGCTCGCCGCCCCCGCGACCCGGAACCGCACCACGCTCGACGTGCGGGAGCCCCCGGTCGGCGCACCGGCCCCGTCCGCGGACTGACGGGACTACGTCTAGCGGACACCATTTCGTGTCGTCGGCGGCCCGCGCCAAGATGGAGCCGTGCTCGTCTCCATCGTCTACATGAGCCGGGCGGCCACCCCCTTCGACGACGCCGCCCTGACCGAACTCCTGCGTGGGTCGCGGCTCCGGAACGAGGCGCTGGGGGTCTCCGGCATCCTGTTGGCGAAGGACGGCCGCTTCATGCAGCTGCTCGAGGGCCCGGCGTGGAGCGTGGACGACCGGTTCGCCGCGATCGCGCGCGACCCCCGCCACGGCGAGGTGAAGTCCCTCGTGCGCGAGGACATCGAACGCCGTCGGTTCGACGGCTGGTCGATGGCCTACCGGTCGCTCGACGACTCCGACATCGCCGCCGAGGAGGGCTTCAGCCCGTTCCTCACCGACGGCGTCGACTTCCCGCGGTCCTTCGACCGCACGAGCGCGGCCTGGCTGCTGAAGTGGTTCCGCGACCGCGAGCTCCACGACCGCTGACCCGCAGCGACCCGGCCCCCGGGCCGTCCCGCGTCAGTGCGCTCGTCGGCGTCGGACACGGGTGACCGCGGCCGCACTGCCCGCAGCGGCGAGCACGACCAGCCCGAGCGCACCGACGCCCAGGCCGAACACCCCGAGGATCCCGGCGCCGATGTTCGCGCCGCCACCGTCGTCGACCGTGACGAACAGGGACCAGAGCGTCACCGCGACGGCGACGAACCCGACCGCGAGCAGCACGGTCGCGACGACGTGCAGCGCGACGACGCTCGCGGACCACCCCACCCGCTCGACCCCGGACGTCGCGAGCGCGGGGTCGCCGTACGGAGGGGTGCCGTGCTCGCTGGTGTCCACGGCGTCAGTCTGCCGTGCCGAACGCGTCCGCCACGACCCCCAGCAAGCGGGGCCGGTGCCGGGGTTCCGCGACTGCGGTGAGCACCATCCGCCACATCGTCGCGACCGCGGGGAAGAGGTCCTGCCGGCCGGTCCGCACCGCCGAGACGAGCTGGACCCCGGTGAACATCGGGACGACGGTCGCGCCGAGCTGCTCGGGTGTGAGGTCCGTCCGGAGTTCGCCGCTCGCGATCGCGAGGCGGAACAGGTCACTGATCCCACCGATCCACTGGTCGTAGAAGGCGGCGGTCGCGGCACCGAACTCGCCGCGTTCGAGCGAGAGCCGGATGCCGGCGCTCACGACGGGGTCGGTCAGCAGCATGCCGGCGATGCCGCGGGAGGCCCGGACGAGCGCCTCGGCGGGCGACGCGTCGTGGTGGCTCACGACGTCGAACGTCCGCACGTTCTGCTCGTCGATGACCCCGAGCGCGAGGGACAGCTTGGTGGGGAAGTGGAAATGCAGGGCGCCCTGCGAGACGCCCGCCTCGCGGGCGACGGCCGCGATCGTCGTGGCGGCGAAGCCGACACGCTCGAACTCACGGGCGGCGGCCTCCAGGATCACTGCGCGTCGTTCCACGGTTCCAGTGTCACGGACTGGAGGCGCGGTGCGGGCCCGCACCGCGCCTCCAGTCCGAGGGTGGTCACCGTCGGACCGCTCGCTCACCCGTGCAGCGAGTCGGTCCGTTCCTGCCGCTCCTCCGGACGCAGCCAGACCTTCACGACCGGGCCGGAATCGGGATCGGTACCGGTCGGCACCACGACCTCGAGCGCCGTGGCGGTCTGCGTCCACTGCACCTCGCCGTCGGCGCCGAGCACCTCGACGCTGCGGATCGGCCGTCCGAGCAGGTTCGTCCCGCTGCCGAACGAGCGGATGCGCGCGACACCGTCCGCCGGGTCGGCGAACAGGACCGCGTAGACGTACTCGCCGGTGACGTCGTGGCGGGTGGTGAACCGGACGTCCTCGGACGTGTGGGCCGGAGCGGCGCCGTCGACGAACGACCCCGCCTGGACGTGGGTCGGACCCTCGCCGAAGACGCGCCAGGGACGGGTGCCGTAGATCGCCTCGCCGTTGGCGGTCAACCACCGGCCGATGCCCTCCAGCAGCCGCTGCTCGGGCTCGGCGATCGTGCCGTCCGGCTTCGGGCCGACGTTGAGCAGGAGGACGCCGTTCTTCGCGACGACGTCGACGAGCTCGGCGACGAGGTCGCGCGCGGTCTTGTAGTCGTGCCCCTCGATCCAGCACCAGGCGGACTTGGACACCGAGGTGTCGTTCTGCCAGACGACCGGCGGGATGTCCCCCATCGCACCGCGCTCGATGTCGTAGACGGCGGCGCCGTCCGCGAACGCCTGCCACTTGTAGTTGATGACGACCTCGCGCCCCCACTCGGCGGCACGGTTGTAGTAGTACGCGGCGAGGGTGCGCAGCCACGGCTCGAACGCGGGCTGCTCGATCCACCAGTCGAACCAGAGCACCTGCGGCCGGTACTTGTCGATGACCTCGACGGTCCGGAGCAGCCAGTCCTCGAGGTGTCGCTCGTTCGGCGCGGTCTCCTCGCGCTGGGCCGGGCCGTAGAAGTCGATGAACCGCGGGTCGAGCACGTCCGAGTCGAACCGGGCGCCCCCGTTCATGAAGAACCAGTGCTCGGCCCGGTGCGAGGAAGCGCCGCGGACCATGAACGCGTCGTCGACCGCCTGGAGCAGGTCGCCGAACACGTCGCGCTCGGGCCCCATCCGGGCCGCGCTCCACCGGGAGCGGTCGGTGTCGTACATCGCGAAGCCGTCGTGGTGCTCGGCGACGGGGACGACGAACTGCGCGCCCGCCCGACGGAACAGGGTCGCCCAGTCCTGCGGGTCGAAGTGCTCCATCGTGAACGACGGGATGAAGTCCTTGTAGCCGAACTCCGACTGCGGTCCGTAGGTGGCCACGTGGTGCTCGAACTCGGGCGTGCCCGCGCGGTACATGTCCCGCGAGTACCACTCGTTCCGGAAGGCCGGCACCGAGTAGACGCCCCAGTGCAGGAAGACCCCGAACTTGGCGTCCTCGTACCAGCGCGGTGGCGTGTACCCGCGGAGCGACTCCCAGGTCGCCTCGTACGGGCCGGCACCGACGACCGCGGCGACGGCAGCGAGCGCCACCGAGTTGTCGCTGACGTCGACCGGCGCCGGCAGGGCTGCCGGGTCGATCCGTGGCAGGTCGTGGGGTTCGGGCATGACTCCTCCTCGAGTCGAGCGAAACGTTTCGTCCTGGAGACGGTTCTACGGTAGCGTGCATTGCACCCGCATGGGTGAAACGTTGAGTGATGCGCGACGACGCGCAGGAAGCAGGCCACCGTGGACGTCCCGACGAGCCGACCCCTGCGGACCGGCGCACGCATCCCGACGATCGGACTCGGCACGTTCGGCTCCGACCGGTACGGCCCGGACGAGGTGGCGGCGGCAGTCCGCGGCGGCCTCGACGCCGGCTACCGGTTGGTCGACTGCGCCTCGGTCTACGGCAACGAGCCCGAGGTCGGTGCCGCGATCGCGGCGAGCGGTGTCCCGCGCGAGGACCTCTTCGTGATGTCGAAGGTCTGGAACGACGCGCACGACCCGACCGATGCGGTCGCGTCGGTCGAGCGGTCGCTCCGGGACCTGCGGGTCGACCACCTCGACGCGGTGTTCGTGCACTGGCCGTTCCCGAACCACCACGCGCCGCACGCCTCGGTCGAGGACCGCGACCGGTCGGCCCGCCCCTACGACCACGCCGCGTACCTCGCGCTCTGGCGGGCGCTCGAGGGGCTCGTCGACGCTGGACTGGTCCGACACCTCGGCACGTCGAACACGACGGTCCCGAAGCTGCGGCTGCTGCTCCGCGACGCCCGGGTCCTCCCGGCGCTCAACGAGATGGAGCTGCACCCGACGTTCCAGCAACCGGAGCTGTTCGACTTCTGCCGCGCGAACGACATCCAGCCCGTGGGCTACTCGCCGCTCGGGTCACCGTCCCGCCCGGAGCGCGACCGCGAGGACGACGACCCCGTGGACGTCGACCACCCCGTCGTCCGGCGGATCGCCGAGGCGCACGGCGTGCACCCCGCCGTGGTCTGCCTCAAGTGGGCGGTCGCGCGCGGGCAGGTCCCGATCCCGTTCTCGGTGAAGCCCGAGCAGTACCGCGCGAACCTCGACGGCGCGCTGACGGACCCGCTCACCGACGAGGAACTCCGGGCGATGCAGGACGTCGACCGCGGCGTCCGGCTCATCAAGGGGCAGGTGTTCCTGTGGTCAGGCGCCGACAGCTGGCACGACCTGTGGGACGAGGACGGCACGATCCCCGGGGGCGTCGGGTGACGGCGACCTACAAGGACCTGCAGCGGGCGACGGGGCTCTCGCTCGCGACGATCTCGAAGTTCTACAACGGCGGCACCGTCCGCGACGAGAACGCGCAGGCGATCGAACGGGCCGCGGCGACGCTCGGGTTCCGGCCCAACGGGTTCGCCCGGAGCCTGCGCTCCCGGCGGTCCGGCACGATCGGCGTCCTGCTGCCGGCGCTCGACAACGACTTCCACCTCACCGTGATCGCCGGGGTCGAGAGCGCACTCCGGGCGCACGGGACGAGCGTCATCGTCTCGTCGAGCCCGGACGCCGCCGCGGGCGCGGTCGACCTGCTCCTCAGCCGGATGGTGGACGGCATCATCGCGGTGCCGTCGGACCACGACGTCGAGGCCCTGGCGCGTGCGGCCGAGCGCGTGCCGGTCGTGCAGATCGACTGGCGTGCGGACGCCCTCGCCACCGACGGCGTCTTCCTCGACAACCGCGGCGCCGGCGCCCTCGCCGCCCGCCACCTGCTCGACCACGGGCACCGCCGGGTCGGGGTCGTCGCGGGTGACCCCGCGGTCTCCACCATGCGGGAGCGCACCGCGGGCTTCCGTGCGGTGGTCGAACGGGAGGGCGGTGTCCTCGGACCGGACTCGGTCGTCGAGGGGCCCCTCACGGTGCAGCACGGGCAGGCGGCGATGCAGCGGCTCCTCGTGCAGCCGGACCGCCCGACAGCGGTCTTCTGCGCGAACTACGAACTCACCCTCGGAGCCGTCATCGCACTGAACGAGTCCGGGCTGACCCTCGGCCGGGCCCTCTCGGTGCTCGGGTTCGACGGCCTCGAGCTCGCCCAGGCCACCGTCCCGAAGCTCACCGTCATCGTGCAGCCCACGCACGAGCTCGCCGTCCGGGCCGCCGACCTGATCCACGCGCGCCTGACGGACCCCGACGCCGACCCGGCTCCCGTCGACGTCGTCGTCGCACCCCGTCTGGTCGCCGGTGGATCGGTCGCCCGACTCGTCACCCCCACGGAGGCATGATGCTGCGCTACACCCTCACCCACCAACCGACGCTGAGCGCGCTCGCGTCGCTCGGGCACGGCTCCAAGGTCCTGGTCGCCGATGGGAACTACCCGTTCGCGACGGCGATGCGTCCCGGCGCCGCGCTCGTGCACCTCAACTTCCGCCCCGGACTGCTCGACGTCGACGAGGTCCTGACGACCCTGCTCGACGCGGTCCCGGTCGAGGCGGCGACGGTCATGGAGGCTCCGGCGGACACCGTCGTCGCGGCGCACGAGGGCTACCGGCGCATCCTCGGGCCGGACGTGCCGCTCGGTGCGCTCGACCGGTTCGCGTTCTACGACGCGGTCCGCGCGCCCGAGACCGGGTTGGTCATCGCGACGGGCGACCAGCGGTCGCACGCGAACCTGCTGCTCGAGATCGGGTTCCAGCGCGCGCCGGAGCGGTAGGGCGCGCGGGCGCGGGCGGCGGGGCGCGCGGGCGGGCGCGGTCGGGCGCGGGCGGGCGCGGGCGGGAGTGCGCGCGCTGACGACGAGTGCGCGCGTTCCACCACGCGCAGTCGTCGTCAGGGTGCGCACGTCCGCGCGTCGGCGTGCGCGTCCCCTCGGGCGGACTGGAGGCGCGGTGCGGCCCGGACCCGCGCGTCGGCGTCCCAACGGGCGGACTGGAGGCGCGGTGCGGGCCGGACCCGCGCCTCCAGTCCCCCACGTGCGGACCGGAGGCGCGGTGCGGGCCCGACCCGCGCCTCCAGGCGGTCGACCGACGGCGGCTCAGGTGAGGGCGAGGAGGTTGTTGACCTGCTCGTTCACGCCGGTCAGCGTCGAGATCGGCTTGCCGTTCGCGTAGATGTCGTCGAACGCCGGTTGCACGAGGGCCTGCACGTCGGCCGGGTTCCGGGTCACGGGGAACAGGAACGTCGTGCCGTCCTCGACCTGCTCGGTGAAGGCCGTCACGTCGAGGCCCCGCTTCGCGTACGCCGCCACCGCTGCGTCGGTCCCCGATCGGCGTGCCGGGAAGACGATGCCCGCCCGGCCGACGATCTCCTGGGCGGCAGCGCTGCCGAGGAACGCGACCCACTTCGCCGCTGCCTCCGGGTTCCGCGCCTGCTTCGTGATCGAGTCGCCGAGACCGTTGAACATCGACGCGCGGTGCCCGATCGGCCCGGTCGGCGTCGGCGCGATGCCGACGTCGATGCCCGGGAGGTTCGCGTACGTCCCGATCATCCACGAGCCGTTGAACGAGAGCGCGACCTTCTTCGAGCCGAGCTGGACGTCCGGTCCGGTCGTCGTGGAGAAGACCCCGTACTTCGGCATGTAGCCCTTCTCGGCGAGCCCGAAGTACCACGAGATCGTCTTCTGGAACCCGGCGTCGTCGTAGCGGAACCGGTTCCCCCAGGGGTTCTTGTTCGTGTAGAACCAGTCGATCGACCCGGTGAACGGCGACCACTGGGTCTGCCCGAACCCGTCGCCCCCGCTGCCGTTGGCGCTCATCCCGTAGACGGCGACGTCCGTCTTGTCGAAACCCGGCTCGTCACCGCGGCGCCCCTTGCCGTCTATCGTGAGGTGCGCGACGGCGCGCTCGAAGGTGCCGCCGTCATCGGGGTTCCAGGACAGGGCGGCCAGGTCGTCGGCGGTGTACCCGGCCTTCGCGATGACCTTCTGGTCGTAGAACATCGCGACCGTGTCCCAGTCCTTCGGCGAGCCGTACCGGTGGCCGTCCCGCCCCTTCCAGAGCTGGGCGAGCCCGGACTGGTAGTCGTCGTCACGGATCCCCGACGTCGCCTCGAGCTCGTCGAGCTTGTACAGCACGTCGAGGTCGGCGAACTGCGGGAACTTCGACAGGTGGTCCGTGAACACGTCCGGCGCGGTGCCGGCGATGAACCCGGCGGTGAGCTTCGTCCAGTAGTCGGCCCACCCGAGCTGGGTGATCCTGATCGTGATGCCGGGGTTCTCGCGCTCGAAGGCCTTGGCGACGGCCTGGTACGCCGGCAGCTGGTTCGAGTCCCAGAGCCAGTAGGACACCGTGCCGGTCGCACCGCTCCGCGGGTTCGGGGTGCCCGTGGTGGAGCAGGCGGCGAGCGCACCGAGCGCCAGGGCGGACGCTCCGCCGGCGAAGAGGGCGCGGCGGGTGATGGAGTTCGTCATGTGCGGATCCCTACTTGATGCCGGAGAAGCCGATGGAGTTGACGATCCGCTTGGCGAAGACGCCGAAGAGCACGATCATCGGGAGCGCCGCCACGAGCGTCGCGGCCATGAGCCCGGCCCAGTCGGTGCCGGACTGCGGCGACTGCGACTTGAAGACCCCGAGCGCCACCGTGAGCACGCGGGAGCTGTCGGTGTACGAGACCATCAGCGGCCAGAAGTAGTCGTTCCACGCCGTGATGTACGTCAGGACGGCGAGCGTCGCGATCGGGGCGGAGGCCATCGGGAGGATGAGCCGGAAGAAGACCCGGACCTTGCCGGCGCCGTCGATGAGTGCCGCCTCCTCGACCTCGCGGGAGATCCCGAGGAAGAACTGCCGGAGGAAGAACACCGCGAACGGCGTCATGAGCATCGACGGCAGGGCGATCCCGAACAGGGTGTCGACGAGGCCGAGCGACTTGATCAGCGTGAAGTTCGGCAGGAGCGTGAAGATCGTCGGCACCATCAGTCCGGCGAGGAAGACCGCGAAGACGCGGTCCCGCCCGGGCCACCGCAACCGCGCGAACGCGTAGGCCGCCCCGGCCGAGAAGAACACCTGGCCGACGGTGATCATCGTCGCGGTGAGCACGGAGTTCAGCAGGTACTGCCAGAAGTTGATGGCAGCGCCGGACCCGCCCTGGGCGAGCGCCTCCTTCGTGGACTGCAGGCCGAACACGCGCTCGAAGCCACCGAGGCTGAAGCCCGTGGGGAGGAGCGAGGTGGGGTCGGCCGAGATCGCACCGTTCGAGGACAGGGCGGTGCGGAGGATCCAGTAGAACGGGAACAGGGTCACGACGATGACGGCGATCATCGCGATCCAGGCGATGACCCGTCCGACGGAGGGCGTCCGACGAGGCGGTCGGGGGCCGCCGCGGGTGGTGATCGCGCGGGTGGTCTGCGGTTCGACCACCGGGGGCAGGGTGCTGGTCATCTTCGACTCGCTTCCGTGTGCTCTGGCCGTCAGTCCAGGTCGCTCTCGCCGGAACGCGAGAGTCGGTACTGGATGATCGTGATGATGCTGAGGACGATGAGGAGGGCCACCGAGACGGCGGACGCGTAGCCGAACTGGAACCGGCCGAACGCCAGGTTGTAGATGTAGTTCTGCACGACGTTCGTGGCGTTCGCGGGTCCGCCCTGGGTGGCGATGGCGACGGTGTCGAACACCTGGAACGACCCGATGATCGTGATGATGAGCACGAGCGACAGGATCGGTCGGAGCAGCGGCACGGTGATGCGCCAGAACATCTTCCACTCGCTGGCGCCGTCGATGCGGCCGGCTTCGTACACCTGCTCCGGCAGCGCCTGCAGGCCCGCGAAGATGAGCAGGGCCGTGTAGCCGACGTTCCGCCAGACGTTGATGAACGCGATGGTCGGGATGCCCCAGAAGTCGCTCTGCAGGAACGGGATGCGGCCCACACCGATCGCCGACAGGATCTCGTTGCCGATGCCGAGCTGCGTGTCGAGGATCCACAGCCAGATGAGCGCCGCGACGACGTTCGACACGAGGTACGGCGCGAGGACGATGCCCCGGACGAAGGTCGACTTGGTGAGGCGGTGCATCATCACGGCGATGAACAGCGCGAGGATCGTCTGGAACCCGATGTTGAGCAGGACGTACTCGACCGTCACCGCCATCGAGTGCCAGAAGATCGAGTCCTGCACCAGGCGCTCGTAGTTCTGCAGGCCGGTGAACACCGGCGGTGTGAGCAGGTTGAACGACGTGAAGCTGAGGTAGATGCCCCGGACGGTGGGCCACGCGAGGAACACGGCGAAGCCGACCGATGCCGGGGCGATGAAGATCAGCGCCAGCCAGAGGTCGTTCCTGGGCCGGCGTCGCGGGGAGGTGGTGCCGGCACGGGCGAGGTCGGTCGCCCGACTCCTCCGTCTCGTGCTGGCCGTCGTCAAGGGTGACGACACAGGGCTCTCGGTGGCCATCGCGACTCCTTCGTCTGCGGTGGACTGACGTGCAGCAGTCCGTGAGCCGGGAATCTACACGTGGGGACAGCGGGTGGCAAGAGGCTTTTTCTTGGTTTGAATCAGGGGTTGTCACGTGTAGACATCGGTGTCAGGATGGCCCTCGATCGCATCGGAGCGACCTGCCCGGCGACGCATCCCCCACCTGGAAAGGTCACTGATGATCTCTGTCGGAATGGTCGGCGCGGGCCAGTTCGCCCCCCAGTTCGCCAAGCTGTTCAAGCTGCACCCGGACGTCGACCGCGTCTTCGTCACCGACCTCGTCGACGACCGGGCATCCGAGCTCGTCGAGTCGCAGCACCTCGACGGCACGTTCCCGGACTTCGACGCCGTGCTCGCCTCGGACGTCGACGCCGTCGCGATCTTCACGCAGCGCTGGACGCACGGGCCGCTCGTGGTCAAGGCCCTCCGCGCCGGCAAGCACGTGTACTCGGCCGTGCCGATGGCGATCTCGGTCGAGGAGATCCAGGCCATCATCGAGGCCGTCCGCGAGACCGGGCTCACCTACATGATGGGCGAGACGAGCTACTACAACCCCGCGACGGTGTTCGCCCGCTCGAAGGTCGCCGAGGGTGCCTTCGGCCGTGTCTTCTACGCCGAGGGCGACTACGTGCACGACATGGACCTCGGCTTCTACGCCGCGTACCAGTTCAGCGGCGGCGAGGACTGGAAGCGCACCGCCAGCTACCCGCCCATGCTCTACCCGACACACTCGGTCGGCGGGGTCCTCGGTGCGATCCCGGGGCACGCGGTCAGCGTCAGCTGCATCGGCGTCAAGGACGACCGCGGCGACGGGGTCTTCGACAAGGACATCAGCCAGTTCGACAACGACTTCTCGAACGCCACCGCGCTGTTCGAGCTCGACAACGGCGGGGTCATGCGGATCAACGAGATGCGCCGCGTCGGCTACCCGTCGCACATCCGCGAGTCCCGCTTCCGCTACTTCGGCACCGAGGCGAGCTTCGAGCAGCTCGCCAAGGTCAGCGTCTGGCAGGACAAGGAGGACTCGCACGACATCAGCGACCAGATCGACACCCAGGCGACGATGGAACTCGACGACCCCCGCCTCGCCGGCGTCGACCCCTCGCTCCGTGACGCGTTCGTCTCGGGCTACGCGGCCGTGCACGACACGTCGCGCCTGCCGGCCGAGTACGCCGGCGTGCCGACCGGACACGAGGGCAGCCACCAGTTCCTCGCCGACGACTTCGTCCGCGCCGTCGTCGACCGGACCCTGCCGCCGGTGAACGCCTGGACCGCCGCCCGGTTCACGCTGCCCGGCATCATCGCCCACCAGTCCGCACTGCAGGGCGGCGTCCGCCTCGAGGTGCCGGACTTCGGCGACGCCCCGGAGACGGTCGAGGCGGTGGGCTCGTCTAGTATCGCCAGCGACTAGCAAGTGGTGTTCGGGTGTCGGTCCGCACGGGCCGGCACCCGAACGCGACTTCCGACCCGACGAAGGTGGCACCCGTGACCGTCCCGACGACCCCGAGGGCGGTCACCCGCGCCGACGTCGCCCGGTACGCCGGCGTGAGCACCTCCGTCGTGAGCTACGTCGTGCACGACGGACCCCGTCCGGTCGCAGCGGCCACCGCGGCACGTGTCCGCGAGGCGATCCGCGTGCTCGGCTACCGCCCGAACGCGAGCGCTCAAGCCCTCCGCACCGGGTCCTCGAAGATGCTCGGACTCATCGTCCCCGAGCTCGACAACCCGTTCTGGTCCGAGCTCGGGGTCGCGGTCACGCACGCCGCCGCCGCGCGCGGGTACGACGTCCTGCTCGCCAACAGCGACGGCGACGCCGCGCAGGAACGGGAGCGCCTGCGCAGCCTCTCCGCCCGGCAGGTCGACGGCATCATCGTCACGAGCATCATGACGCGGCCCGACCTGTCCACCGTGACGGACCCCGGCATCCCGATGGTCCTGCTCAACACCTTCTTCGAGGTCCCCGACTACGCGAGCATCGGCGTCGACGCCCTCCGTGGCGCGTACGACGGCACGCAGCACCTCGTCGAGCACGGGTACCGCTCGATCGGCCTGGTGATGGGGCACGCCGGCTCGATGGAGCTCCGCGAGCAGGGCTGGATGCGAGCACTCCGCGACGCCGGGCTGCCCGACGGCCCGATCGTCCGCTGCGACTTCACCCGACGGGGCGGCTACGAGGCCGGTCTCCGCATGTTCGGCGAGGGCTCCGGCCCCCGAGCGGTCTTCGTCAGCTCCGACATGCAGGCGGTCGGGCTGCTGCGCGCCCTCTTCGAGCTCGGACTGTCCGCGCCCGACGACGTCGCGATCGTCTCCTTCGACGGCGCGGTCGAGGCCGACTACACGAACCCGCAGCTCACCACGGTCCGGCAGCCGATCGAGACGATGGCGACCGCCGCCGTCGACCGGGTGCTCGGCCTCGACGCGGACAACCAGTGGCACCGGGACCTCGTCCCCGCCGAGTTGGTGCTCGGCGCCAGTTGCGGGTGCGGCGTGCGTCGCTGACGCACGCGCCTGCGGTCCGGGAGGCGCGGTGCGGGGCCGACCCGCGCCTCCCGTCCGACGCTGGTCACGCCAGCCCGCCTGCTCGCACCATCAGCCCTCCATGACCGCCTCGAGCGCGTCGAGCGCGACGCGGCGGTGCCCGCTGCGCGTCACGGCGACCGCCTCGACCGGCTCGCCGGTGGTGGCCTCGACGAAGCGGAGGTCGGACGTGCGCTCGGACGGCCGGTGCCGGTCCGCCCACCCGCCGAGAGCGAGCAGCACCAGCGAGAGGTCGCGGCCGGCCTCGGTGAGGACGTACTCGTCACGGACCCGTCCACCGTCCGGCTTGTAGGCGTGGCGTTCGAGCACGCCGCCCTCGACGAGGGAGCCGAGGCGCGCCGTGAGGACCTCCCGCGGGACCCCGAGGCTCTGCTGGAACTGGCTGAAGCGGGTCGACCCCGCGAGGGCGTCGCGGACGATCATGAGCGTCCACTTCTCGCCGAGGACGTCGAGGGACCGCGCGATGGGGCAGCGCTCGTCGCCGCCGAGGATGCCGAGCATGTGTTCATCCTACCTGGGTTCGGAATCCAGACACACCGTGCTAGGTTCACTTTCCGTACCCACCCTTCTTCGACAGGAGCCCATCATGACCACCCTCACCGACGCGACCGTCCTCGTCACCGGAGCGAACGGCGGCCTCGGCGCCGCGTTCGTCCAGCAGGCCCTCGACCGCGGTGCCGCCAAGGTCTACGCCACGGCCCGGACCCCGCGCACCTGGGACGACGAGCGCATCGTGCCGCTCGCCCTCGACGTCACCGACCAGGCGAGCGTCGACGCCGCCGCCCGCGCAGCAGCCGATGCCACGGTCGTCGTGAACAACGCCGGCATCGGTGGCTCCGCGCCGCTCCTCGAGACCTCGGTCGACGAGGTCGAGCACGTCTTCGCCACGAACGTCTTCGGTGCGCTCCGGGTCGCCAAGGCCTTCGCGCCGTCGCTGGCCGGGGGCGCGCTCATCGACGTGCACTCGGTGCTCAGCTGGATCGCGCTGGCCGGGGGCTACTCCGCCTCGAAGGCCGCGTTCTGGTCGATCACGAACTCCCTGCGCCTCGAGCTCGCACCCCAGGGGACCCAGGTCCTCGGAGCGCACCTCGGTTACACGGACACCGGCATGACGGCCGACCTCGACGTCGAGAAGGCCGACCCGGCGGACATCGTGGCGGCGATCTACGACGCCCTCGAGGCCGGCGAGCACGAGGTCCTCGCCGACCAGGTCAGCCGCGACGTCCGCGCGGGACTGAGCGCCCCGCTCACCGCGCTCTACCCGGCGCTGGCGTCGGCCTGACGCCAGCGCTGTCGATGGGCTCGGCGGTGCTCGCTGCCCGGCCCGCCGTTCCGCGCGACGGCGTGGCGTCGGGACACACAGCGGCGAGGCGTCGGGACACGCCGCGGCGCGCTGAAGCGTCGGGACGCTGCGGGACGACGGGCTCTGCGGGGCGCGTGACCGTTCCGGTTCGCGAATCCCGTGATCCGCGAACCGGAACGGTCACGACGGCGGGACGATGTGCGCACGACCGCCGCGAGTCGGACGATCGCAGCCGGTCGGGTCACACCCGCGCGTCAGGGGTCAGCCGTGGGCCCCTCGGCCGGTGATGCCCGCGGTGGCATCGGCGATCGACGCGCGCTCGGAGTCGGTGAGACCCGCCGCGCGCAACACCCGGTCGAGCACCGCGGTCTTGCGCACGAGGTAGTCGTCGATGTCCAGCGCCTCGGCGGCAGCCCGACGCTTCACGGAGGCGTACTCCTCGCGGAGTGCGTCGTCCGCGCGCAGGACATCGCGCACGCCGAGGTGGTTGCGGAGCGCGAGCGATCCTTCAACCACGACGTAGGTGTTGCTCGGGGCGAAGCGCTCGGGCGTGCGGAACGCCTGCCGCCCCGGGATGCCGAGGTCGCCGCGCGGCACGAAGCCGATCGCAGCGAGGGCCTCGACGGCCGCGGGCACGTCCGCTGCCCCGACGACCACGTCGACGTCGATCACGGGCTTCGCCGCGAGGCCGGGCACCGCCGTGCTCCCGACGTGCTCGATGCGGTGCGGGACCCCGGCGGCGAGGAGCGCCGCGCCGTACGCCGTCCGCAGCACCGCGAAGCGCCGCGGCCACTCCGCTCGGTACTCGACGACCTCGACCACACCGCCCCCTGGATCTCCTCGCGCACGGTGCACGGTACGCGTCCCGGTGTCCCGGTGTCCCGGTGTCCCGACGGTCGGCGGCCCGTGCGATCATCGATCAGTGCAACTCCCTCCCCCGATCGCGGTCGTCATCGCCGCCATGAGCGAAGAGGTGTCCGCGTTCGCCGGGCTCCTCGGCGGTGTCCCGATCCTCGACGGTCCGGTCGGCGGCCACGACGAACACCACCTGCTCGACGTCGGTGGCGCCACGGTCGCCGTGCGCCGCAGCGGCATCGGGTTCACGAACGCCACGGCAGCGGTCGCCCACGCGTTCCACGACTTCGGCTCGGGCATCCCGGTGATCAGCGTCGGGACGGCCGGTGGGCTGATGCACGGCGTCGAGATCGGCGACGTCGTCGTCGGGGACCGCTACGTCAACCTCAACGCCGACGCGACGGCGTTCGGGTACGCGCTCGGCCAGGTCCCGGGCATGCCCACCGGGTACGAGCCCGACGACCGGCTCGTCGAGCTGGCACTCGCCTCGGACGCCGGGTACCGCCTCCGCTCGGCCACGATCGGCTCGAGCGAGATCTTCGTCACCGAGGGTCGAGCGCGTCTGCTCCGGACGGCGTTCCCCGCGGTCGCGGCGGTCGACATGGAGTCGGCGGCGATCGCGCAGTTCGCGCACGTCCACGCCATGCCGTTCGTCTCCGTCCGGTGCATCAGCGACCTGTGCGCGCCGGACGGCGACGAGTTCAAGGAGCACCTCGACGATGCGGCCGCGCGTGCCGCCCGGGTGGTGCACGACGTGGTGACGGGGCTCGTCAGCTGAGCCGGGAGCTCACCGGTCGGTCGGAGCGAGGAGCTGGAACATGACGTGGTCGCGCCACGCCCCGGCGATCCTGAGGTACTCGGGCGCCAGGCCGTAACGCGTGAACCCCGCTGCCTGCAGTGCACGCTGCGAGCCCACGTTCTCGGGCAGGGTCTCCGCCTGGACACGGTGGAGCCGCAGCACCTCGAACGCGTGCGCCGCAGCGGCCCGGACCGCTCGGGAGGCATGCCCCTGCCGGACCCGGTCGGCGCGGATCCAGTACCCCATCGCACACGACTGCAGGGCACCGCGGGTGATGCCGCTCAGCGTGATCCGGCCGAGCAATTCGCCGTCGACCGACTCGATCACGAACGGGACGGACGTGCCGGCACGCTCGGCCGCGAGGGCCTGGACGATGACGTCGTGCTGCCCCGCCTCGGTGAAGTAGGCGGGCGAACGGGTCGGTTCCCACGGCCGCAGGTGGTCGGCGCTCGCACTGACGACGGCCGCGAGCGTCGCGGCGTCGTTGACGCGGATCAAGCGCAGGCGTGTGTCCATGGCGGAGGGTGTGGGATTCGAACCCACGAGACATCTCTGCCCACCTGTTTTCAAGACAGGCTCCATCGGCCGCTCGGACAACCCTCCAGCGACACGACCACGTGGCGAGACGTGATCGCGTCCCGGGAAGTCTACCGGGCTAGCGCGGCAGGGAGTCGAGCGCAGCCGCCAGGCCGTCGTCGGTCACGCCGCCCGTGAGCTCGTTGCCCGCGTCCACGACGTCCTCGGGTGCCTGCCCCATGACGACGCCGCGCCCCGAGGTCGAGGCCCACCGGAGCATGTCGATGTCGTTCCGACCGTCCCCCGCGGCGAACACGCGGGAGCGCGGGATGTCGAGCCACTCACGGACCCGCTCCATCGCGGTGGCCTTCGTCACGCCCTCGGGTGCGATGTCGAGCCACGACGTCCACCCCACCGAGTACGAGACCTTGTGCAACCCCATCCGCTCGACGATCTGCAGGAAGTCCTCGGTGTCGTGGCCGGGCGAGATGACGACGACACGGGTCGCCTCGACGCCGAGCAGCCGTTCGAACGGGACGTGCTCGCCGGCGACGGTCATCGTGTCGTCGGGGAAGTTGCCGGAGAGCAGGAAGTGACCGGTCTGGTCCTCGACGCCGAACGCGGCGTTCTCGAGGGCGCCGTGGATCGTCCGGAGGACCTCGCTCGGGTCGAACTGCTCGACGTGCACCCGCTCGTAGGAACCGTCGGACCGGCGTCCCAGGGTCAGCGCGCCGTTCGCGCAGACGAGGTACTTCGGCTGGATGCCGAGCGTGTCGAGCAGCGGGACGGTCATGCCCTCGCTGCGACCGGTGCTGAGCATGACCTCGTGCCCGGCTGCCTCGGCATCGCGGAGCGCGGCGATCACGGTGTCGGTGACGACACCGTCCTCGCGCATGGTGGTGCCGTCGATGTCGAGCGCCACCAACCAGCGCTTCGTCCGGGCCGGCGCACCCGCACCGGCCGAACCGTCGACGAACCGACCCTGCGTGCTCATCGGGGTTCGATCACCTCGACGCCGCCCAGGTAGGGACGGAGGACCTCGGGCACGACGACCGAGCCGTCGGCCTGCTGGTGCGTCTCGAGGATCGCGACGATCCACCGGGTCGTCGCGAGCGTGCCGTTCAGGGTCGCGACCGGCGCGGTCTTCCCGCTCTCGGTGCGGTACCGGATGTCGAGGCGCCGAGCCTGGAACGTCGTGCAGTTCGACGTCGACGTGAGCTCGCGGAAGGTGCCCTGCGTCGGGACCCACGCCTCGATGTCGTACTTGCGCGCCGCACTCGTGCCGAGGTCGCCACCCGCAACGTCGATCACGCGGTAGTGCAGCCCGAGGTCCTGCAGCATCTGCTCCTGGTACCCGACGAGCTTGGCGTGCTCGGCCTCGGCCTGGTCCGGGTGGACGTAGGCGAACATCTCGAGCTTGTTGAACTGGTGCACGCGCAGGATGCCGCGGTTGTCCTTGCCCGCCGACCCCGCCTCGCGCCGGTAGCAGGTCGACCAGCCGGCGTACCGCAGGCCGTCGCCACCGTCGAAGGAGAGGATCTCGTCGGCGTGGAACCCGGCGAGGGCGACCTCGCTCGTGCCGGTCAGGTAGAGGTCGTCCGCCTCGAGCCGGTAGACCTCGGCCGCGTGCTCGCCGAGGAAGCCCGTGCCGGCCATGGTCTCGGGGCGCACGAGCGTCGGGGTGATGAGCGGCTCGAAGCCGGCGGCGATCGCACGGTCGAGGCCGAGCGACATCAGGGCGATCTCGAGCCGGGCACCGAGGCCGCGCAGGAAGTAGAACCGCGAGCCGGAGACCTTCACGCCGCGCGGGATGTCGATGATGCCGAGGTGCTCGCCGAGGTCGGCGTGGTCCTTGGGCTCGAAGTCGAACTCCGGCTTCGTGCCGACGGTGCGGAGCGTGACGAAGTCGTCCTCGCCGCCCTTCGGCACGTCGGGCAGCACGACGTTCGGGATGCTCCGGACCACCGCGTTGAAGGACTCCTCGGCCGCGGTGACGGTCGCCTGCGCTTCCTTCACCTTCGCGGCGAGCGCCTGGGCCTGCTGCACGAGCGCGGCCTTCTCGTCCTTCGGGGCCTTCGCGACGGTCTTGCCGAAGGCGTTCTGCTCGGCCCGGAGGGACTCGAACGAGGTGATCGCGCTCCGCCGTGCCGCGTCCGCGGCGACGGCCTCGTCGACGACGGCGACGGAGGCGCCGCGCGCCTCCTGCGAGGCCTTGATGACGTCCGGGTTGTCACGCAGCAGCTGGGGATCGATCACCGCACCATCCTAAAGGGGCCGAGTTGCGGACGGACTGGAGGCGCGGTGCGGGCCCGACCCGCGCCTCCAGGCTTCGATCGGTACCGTTGGTGCATGTCGACCCCTTCGGAGACCGCGCCCGCGGACCAGGACGCCCTCCAGACCGAGCAGCGGACGGCCGCGGTGGTCTACAACCCGGTCAAGGTCCACCTGCCGACCCTCAAGCGCACCGTCGAGAAGCACCAGCAGGAGGCCGGCTGGGCCGAGACCCTCTGGTTCGAGACGACGGAGGAGGACCCGGGCGGCGGCATGGCCCGCGCCGCGCTCGAAGCCGGTGCCGACGTCGTCGCCGCCGCGGGCGGGGACGGGACCGTCCGCGCCGTGGCCGAGGTGGTGCACGGGTCCGACGCCTCGCTGGCGCTGCTGCCGAGCGGCACGGGAAACCTGCTCGCGCGGAACATGAAGTTGCCGCTGGACGACCTCGGCGGGATGGCCAAGGCGATCTTCACCGGGCACGACCGTTCGATCGACTTCGGACTGCTCGGTGTCGAGCGTCCCGACGGCTCCCGCGACCGGTTCGGCTTCGTCGTGATGGCCGGCCTCGGGCTCGACGCCCGCATGCTCGCGAACACGCGCCCCGAGCTGAAGAAGCGCGTCGGGTGGCTCGCCTACCTCGACTCGCTGTTCCGCTCCGTCCGGGACACCGACGGCTTCGAGTTCAAGTACCGGCTCGACGAGTCGGCGCGCAACGGCTCGGTCCGGGCGCACTCGGTCATCGTCGGCAACTGCGGCATGCTCCAGGCCAACGCCATGCTCCTGCCCGATGCCGAGATCGACGACGGGGTGTTCGACATCGTCGTGATGCGGCCTCGCGGGTTCTTCGGCTGGGTGCGCATCGCCGCCCGGGTGTTCTGGGAGAACGGGATCCTGCGGTGGTTCCGCCGGTCGGCCCTGTCCGACACCGTGATCGGCCGCCGGATCACCACGGCCGCGAAGCAGGAGCGCCCGCTGCGGTACCTGCGCGGCGAGGAGTTCACGCTGCGCCTGGCGAAGCCGGACGAGTTCGAGATCGACGGCGACCCGGTGGGCGAGATCGTGGCGTTCCGCGCGAAGATCGACCCGGGCTCGCTGGACGTGCGGATCCCCGCGGTCGAGCCGGCGACGGGCCGCGGCCGCCGGCGGTAGCGCGGGCGCGCAGGCGCGCCGCGCGCGGCCGCGCGCGCTCCGCACAACGAAAGTCCCTCGGAACCACGCGACGACGTGGTTCGGAGGGACTTCGGTTGTGCGGGAGCAGATCGCGCCGGTGCACGAGGGGGCGCGCGCAGCGCAGCGCGCAGC
>NZ_MJGQ01000015.1:275044-333832 GCF_001865095.1 Curtobacterium sp. MCBA15_013
GCGCAGCGCAGCGCGCAGCGCGCGGCGGGCAGCGGGCGCGCAGCGCTCAGCGCGCCTCGGGCTCGCCCGACACGATCGCGCGCAGCCAGTCGCGCGCCTCGACGAACGCGACGTCCGAGTAGCGCGCGGGCACCTCGGGCCGGACCCCGTCGGCCCGCGGGTACGACCCGAGGAACGTCACGCGCGGGCTGAACCGCCGCAGGCCGAGCAGTGCGTCCGCTACGCGCTCGTCCCGCACGTGCCCGTCGAGGTCGATGACGAACCGGTACCGCCCGAGCTCGTCGCCGATCGGCCGCGAGGACAGCAACCCCATGTTGATGCCCCGCGTCGCGAACTGCTCGAGCATGTCGACCAGGGCGCCGGGGTGGTCGGCGGGCAGTTCGACGATGACGCTGGTCTTGTCGGCCCCGGTCGGCTCGGGCAGCGCGAGGGTCTTCGACACGAGCACGAACCGGGTGACCGCCGAGGCGTTGTCCCCGATCGACGAGGCCAGGACCTCGAGCGCGTAGTGGTCGGTGATCCCCGGGGGTGCGACGGCAGCGTCGGCGGTGGGGTGCTCGTCGAGCAGGGCTGCTGCGGCCGCCACGTTCGAGGACGCCGGGATGTGCCCGTGGCCGCGGACGTTCGCCTCGAGCCAGTTGTGTGTCTGGGCGTAGGCCACGGGGTGGGCGTTCACGGTGCGGACGTCGGCGAGCGCGGTGCCGGGGCGGGCGACGAGCACGAAGTCGACGGGGACGAGGTACTCCCCCACGATGCGCACGCCGGGGATCCGGGCGAGGGCGTCCTGCGTCGCGCTGACCCCGCCGTCGACGCTGTTCTCGATGGCGATGACGGCACCGATCGACCGGCCGCTGACGACGTCGTCGAGGGCCTCGCCGACGTTGTTCACGCTCCGCCAGGGCTTGCCGGCCGCGGCGTCCACGAGCTTGAGCGCAGCCTCGGTGAAGGTCCCTGCGGGTCCGAGGTAGGAGTACGTGTCGGACGGCGCGGCGGACTCGGTCATGCGGCGAGCCTATTGCAACGCCCACGGCCCGCAGACGTGCGTGACGGTGGCGTCAGTCGGTGGCCGTGCCGGTCAGCCGGGCCTCGCAGATGGCGGGCTCGTCGTCGTCGCGCGGGTAGGTCAGGGCGGCGAACCGTCCCTCGGGATCGAGCCGGCTGAGGAGGGCCGCTGCGATGCCGTCGAGCTGCCCGACCTGCTCGTCGCTCAGCGCGTCGATCACCACACGACGGGCGGTCCGGACGTGGTCGGGCGCCGCGTCGACGATGGTCGCGTAGCCGGCGTCGGTCAGCCGGACGTCGGTCGCGCGCCGGTCGTCGGTCGAGGGACAGCGCGCCACGAGGCCGCGCTTCTCGAGCCGGGACACCACGTGGGACAGCCGCGGCAGCGAGGCGTTCGTCGCCGAGGCGAGCGCCGACATCCGGAGCGTCCGGGAGTCGGTCTCGGAGAGCATCGCGATGACCATGTAGTCGAAGTGCGTCAGGTCGGCGTCGCGCTGGAGCTGCTGGTCGAGCGCGGCCGGCAGGAGCTCCATGACCGCGACGAGCTTCATCCACGCGCGCAGCTGGTCGCGGGTGAGCCACGGGGTGTCGTCGGTCATGCGTCGAGTCTACCGAAAGGTTGTCGGTTCAACCAGTACTCGCTCGAACGTGTGCCGGACGACGTGCGGCGACCACGAGCACCACCACGACGACGAGCAGCAGGACCCCCTCGACGAGGAGCAACCGCGCGCCGTAGTCGAACGGCAGCACCGTCGGGTTCTTCTGCCCGTGCGCCTTGGCCGCGATCTCCGGCAGGACCACGAGCGCGAGGACGCTCCCGAGCACGACGACCGCCTGCACGACGACGAGCGCCCAGCCACGCAGCGTCCGCCCGGTCCGGCGGAGCAGGAGCCCCACTCCGACGACGAACGGCGACAGGATCGCGTCGTGCAGGATCACGGCCCCGAGGAGCCAGGTCGCCAGCCCCCAGATCCGGTTCGGTCGGACCGTCGTCACGAGGACGTACGCCCCGAACGCGATGACGAGCACCCCGACCACGACGAGCACGATGCGTGCGGCCCTCATGCGATCACCTCGATCTTCTCGATCCACTTGGTCTGCAGCACACCGGGTCGTCCGGGAGCGATGATCCGCGCCGGGAACCCGTGGTCGAGGTCGAGCCTCGCGCCGTTCAGCTCGAGCGCGACGAGCGTCGTCGGGTCCTCGGCGTACTCGGGGCCCATGTCCATGATGCGGTAGCCGCCGTGCCGCTCGAGGCTCGTCACCCGCACGTGCGACCCCGGCGCCGCCTGCACGGCGCCGAGCAGGTCGCGCATGCGCACGCCCTTCCAGGTCGCCATCTGGCTCCAGCCCTCGACGCAGGAGATCGGGAGCTCGGCCTCGGCGGTGCCGAGCGCGACGAGCTCGGCTCGCGAGAAGGTGCGGACCACGTCGTGCCCGACGACGGTCAGGGACCAATCGGCGGCGGTGGCGGTGGCCAGCACACCGGCGGCACGGGCCGTGCGGTTGACCGGCAGGTCGTTCGGCCCGCGGTGCCGCTGTCGGGCACCGAACACGTTGAACGGCTCGGCGAGCGTGCTCGACTGTCCGGCGGTCAACGCCACGACACCGACCGTCGCGGCGGTCACACCGGCGAAGAACCCGCGTCGGGCGATCCGCTCACGTCGACCGTCGGTCGCCTCCGGTGTGGCCCTGGAGGCGCGGCTCGCCTCCGCCGCACCGGCCTGCGGCACACCGACACTCGGCTCTGCGGACGCCGCTCGGGTCGCGGACGCCGAGTCCGGTCCGCCGGGACGAGTCTCGGCAGCGTCGGCCGGGACGGCCGGGACGGCCGGCTCGGCCGGCACGCCGTCGACCCAGCGGAGCACGCGGCCGGTGATGCCGCGGGGGTAGGACGCGACCGCCTGCGGTGCCGGAGCCGACGTGGCGGGGTCGACCCGTGCCTCCTGGGACGGCGAGAGCAGCTCGCTCCCCGCGGCCGGGTCGACCACGAACCGGCCGTGCTCGTCGTACGAGTCCCGCTTCCGCCAGTACCGGGTGATCAGCCGGAGCTTCACGCCGATGTGCAGCACGAGCGACCCGATGAGCACGTACGCGAGCGCGTTGTGGACCTGCTTGAACGGGAACGGCCACGGGTACCACTGGTACGTGTTGAGCAGGCCCGTCGTCACCTGCACGATCGCCGACGCCACGAACACCGCGATGGACAGCCGCTCGAGCAGGTGCAGCGGCCCACGCACCGGCGGGGTCTGCGCGAGTGCCGGCATGACCGTGTTGAGCTTCGCGAGCAGCAGCGGGATGATCGCGATCCCCGCGGTGATGTGCACGCCCTGCGTGAACTGGTAGAGCTGCGCGGGACGGGTCGGGAACCGCATCCACGGCAGCGGCTGCTGCAGGAAGTAGCTGTAGACGCCGGTCGCGAAGCAGACCAGGAACGCCACCCCGAGCAACCGCCCCAGGACGACCGCCGTCCGCGCGTTCCGGTTCGGCGACGCCATCGCGGATCGTGCATCCAGGAGCAGCCCGCGGACCATGGATAGCCTCGTCGCACCATGAGTGAACGACTTCGCCCCGGCCGACTCCTGCCGACCGTGCTGGCCGTGGTCGGCGTGCTCGCTCTGTCGGGCGTCAACGCCTTCGGCGTCACGCATCTGGGGTTCCTCCGGTCCGGTCATCGTTCCCCATTCGTTGCGTGGACCCTGATCGCTTGGACGGTGTTCGCGCTCGCGGTGCTCGCGCTGCGGTTCGTCCCCGCGAAGTGGATGACGTGGCTCGTGGTCGGCGGTGGCCTGGTGGTCGGGCTCGCCGCCATCGCCGGGCCGCCGAACACCAGTACCGACTCTGCTCGCTACGCCTGGGACGGCATCGTGCAGCACGCCGGGATCTCGCCGTACGCGCACACGCCGCAGTCGACCGCGTTGTCCGGTCTGCGCCCCGACTGGCTCTTCCCCGACAAGGTCGACGGCACGTGCAAGCCCCTCGAGCCCCGGTTCCGCGGCCTCGGCGACGGCGCGGACGGGCACTGCGTCGCGATCAACCGCCCGGACGTCGTGACGATCTACCCGCCGATGGCCCAGCTCTGGTTCGCGGCGGTGCGGGCGTTCGTGCCGGCCACCGCGCAGTACATGCCGTTCCAGGTCGCGGGGCTGCTCCTGTCGCTCGGCGTCACCCTGGGCCTGGTCGTCGTGCTCCGCAAGCTCGGACGACCGACGTGGTGGGCCGCACTGTGGGCGTGGTCCCCGCTCGTCGCGTCCGAAGCCGTCACCAACTCGCACGTCGATGCCCTCGGCGCGGCCCTGGCCACCGCCGGCGCCGTGCTCGTCGCCTTCGGCCGCCCGATCTGGGGCGGGATCGCCCTCGGCGCCGCGACCGCGACGAAGCTCATCCCCGCGATCGTGTACCCGCCACTGCTCGGTCGGTGGCGGAACTGGTGGGCGATCCCGGTCGGCATCGCGGTGTTCGGGCTGCTCTACGTGCCGTACGTGCTGACGACGGGCCTCGACGTCCTCGGCTACCTGCCCGGGTACCTGTCGGAAGAGGGCTACGAGGACGGCTCCCGGTTCGCCCTGGTCTCACTCGTCTTCCACGGCGACGCGGCGACGCTCGTGGTCGGACTGCTCGTCCTGCTGGCGGCGTTCGTGGCGTGGCGGCTGTCCGACCCCGCGCGGCCGTGGTCCGGCGAGGTCCTCCTCATCGGCGTGACGTTCCTCGCGGTGAGCCCGCGCTACCCCTGGTACGCGCTGCTCCTCATCCCCTTCGTGGTGCTCTCCGGCCGCTGGGAGTGGCTGTCGATCGGGCTCGCCATCGCCCTGCGCGGCGTCTGGCCGTCGGCGGACGCGTACCGCTGGTGGCTCGCCGCCGCGGTCGCCGTCGTCATCGTCGTCACGCTGGTGCGCACCCGGCGGTCCGACTGGGAGCGCTGGGGGCGCCGGCTCGCCTTCCGGGAACGAGCGCTCGCGATGTCATCAGGTGGAGGACCCGCCGACCCCGTACGCTGACGCACATGGCACCCGCGACCATGCTCGGCTCGACCGGCGGCCTGCTCGACCGGTTCGGGCGGCGCGCGGTCGACCTGCGCGTGTCGCTCACCGAGCGCTGCAACCTGCGCTGCACCTACTGCATGCCGGCGGCCGGGCTGCCGTTCGCCCCCGACGACGCACTCATGACCGCGGCCGAGATCGAGCGGCTCGTCCGGCTCGCGACCGACCGCTTCGGCGTGCGCAAGGTCCGCTTCACCGGCGGTGAGCCGATGCTCCGCCACGACCTCGTCGACGTGATCGCCCGGTGCGCCGCGCTCCCCGACGCCCCGGAGCTGTCGCTCACCACGAACGCGATCGGGCTCGCCCACCGCGCAGCCGCCCTGTACGACGCCGGCCTCCGACGCGTGAACGTGTCACTCGACACCGTCGACCCGGACGTCTTCACCACCGTCACCCGGCGCCCGTTCCTCGACAAGGTCATCGCCGGGCTCGAGGCCGCCCGGGCAGCGGGGCTCGCGATCAAGGTCAACGCGGTGCTGCTGCGGGGCGTGAACGACCACCTGGCGCCGGACCTCATGCGGTGGTGCCTCGACCGCGGCTACGAGCTCCGGTTCATCGAGCAGATGCCGCTCGACCCCGACCACGCCTGGGACCGCACGTCGATGGTGACCGCGGCCGAGACCCGGGCGATGCTGTCCGAGTCCTTCGCCCTGGTGCCGGACGAGGCGCCCCGTGACGGCGCGCCGGCCGAGCGCTTCCGGGTGCTCGCACGGACGGCCGACGGCGGCGTCGGTGCGGAGCTCGGCACGATCGGCATCATCGCGAGCATCACCGAGTCGTTCTGCGCCGACTGCACCCGCACCCGTCTGACGGCCGACGGCAACGTCCGCAGCTGCCTCTTCTCGGACGACGAGACCGACGTGCTCGGCCCGATGCGCCAGGGTGCCTCCGACGACGAGGTCGCCGAGCTCTGGCGCCTGGCGATGTGGGCGAAGCCCCGCGACCACGGCGACGACAGCGACGACCTGGTGCACCCCACCCGGGGCATGAGCGCGATCGGCGGATGACGGTGACGACGATCCGGTTCTTCGCCGCGGCCCGGGCAGCGGTGGGCGTGGACGACGTCGCGGTGCAGGCAGCGACGCTCGACGAGGCCCTGCGGTCGGTGACCGCGGACGACCCCGATCGGTGGCGGGCACTGCAGGAGCGCTGCTCGTACCTCGTCGACGGGGTGACCACGCGCGATCGGGCGACCGGGCTCGACGGCGTGGCGGTCGTCGACGTCATGCCGCCCTTCGCCGGCGGCTGAGCCCGGCGGCTGAGCCCGGCAGCCGAGTCCGGCAGCTGAGCCCCGCGGCCGTGTCCGGCTCAGTCCGGCGTGGGTCCGTCCGGCCGGTAGACCGTCAGTTCGTCCGCCGGGACCGCGATCCGCACGGCGTCCCCCGGCGCGAGCCCCAGCGCCGCAGCCACCGCGACCGTGACGTCCGCCACGAGGTCGCCGGCCCGCACCCGGACGAGCCCGTCCCGCGGTTCGAGTCCGGTCACCCGGCGCTCCGGCCCGGCACCGTCACGCGTCACGACGGCGGCCGTCGGGTGGTAGACGGCGAGGGCGGACGAGCCAGGAGGCGCGGTGCCGGTCGACGACGCGAGCGCGCCCCCGTCGTCGAGGGCGATCCCACCCCGGGTGGCGGTGCCGCGCAGGAGCGTCAGGCCCGAGAAGGACGCCGCGAACGCGCTGGTCGGACGCCCGAGGACGACGGCGGTCGGCCCCTGCTCGGCGACCCGGCCGCCCTCGAGCACGACGATGCGGTCCGCGAGGGTGACGGCCTCGAGCGGGTCGTGCGTGACGAGGACCGTCGGTCGACCGGTCCGGGCGGTCCCGAGGGCGGAGCGGACCTCGGCCCGGGCGTCGACGTCGAGCGCCGAGGTGGGCTCGTCGAGCAGCAGGAGCGCCGGCTCGGTGGCGAGGGCCCGTGCGATCGCCACGCGCTGGGCCTGCCCTCCCGAGAGCGTCCCCGGTGCGCGGTCCGCCAGACCGGCCACGCCGACGGCGGCGAGGGCCGCGTCGGAGCGGAGCCGCGCCTCCTGGCCCCCGAAACCGGCCGCGCGCGGTCCGTAGCCGACGTTGCGGGCGACCGACAGGTGGGGGAAGAGGTCCGCGCGCTGGGCGACGAGCCCGACCCCGCGTCGGTGCGCTCGGACGCCGGTGAGGTCGCGGTCGCCGAGCAGGACCGATCCGGACCGGATGCGCAGCAGTCCGGCGAGGGCCTCGACGACCGTGGACTTGCCCGCGCCGTTCGGCCCGACCAGCGCGACGCACTCGTCCGGTGCGACGTCGAGGTGGACGTCGACGCCGCGGTCGGGGACGACGACGTGGGCGCGGAGGCCGCTGTGCGCCGGACGCTCGCGGCTCATGCGAGTGCCGTCCGGGTGCGGAGCGCGGAGGCGCCGATGACCACGAGCGCGATGACGACCAGCACGAGCGCCAGCGCGACCGCGGTGTCCGGGTCGATCTCGCGCTGCAGGTAGATCTCGAGGGGCAGCGTCCGGGTGACCCCCTGCAGGCTGCCGGCGAACGTGAGGGTCGCGCCGAACTCCCCGAGGGCACGGGCGAAGCAGAGGACGAGGCCGGCCAGGATGCCCGGGAGCACCCGCGGTGTCGTCACCGTCAGGAACGTCCGGGTCGGGGACGCGCCGAGCGTCGCGGCGACCCGCTCGAACCGGTCACCGCCGACGCGCAGCGCACCCTCGATCGAGGACACCAGGAACGGCATCGCGACGAAGGTCTGCGCGATCACGACCGCGGTCGTGGTGAAGGCGATCCGGAGGCCGTGGTCGTCGAGCCACGCCCCGACGACGCCGAGCCGACCGAACGCCGCGAGCAGGGCCAGTCCCCCGACGACCGGCGGCAGCACGAGCGGCAACAGGACCAGGGCGCGTGCGGCCCCGATCCACCGCGACGTGGACCGGGCGAACAGGACGGCGAGCGGGTAGCCGAGCACGAAGGCGATGCCCGTCGCGGCGGCAGCGGTCCCGAGGCTCAGTCCGAGGGCGGTGAGCGACGCGGGCGACGTGACGAGTGCGCCGAACGACCCCCAGTCGACGCGGCCGACCATCGCCAGGACCGGGACCACCACGAACAGGCCGCCGAGGACCGCCGGGACCGGCAGCCACCACGGCACCGGGGTGCGGACGGACGGGCTCGCCCGGGGTGTTCGGTCAGTGTGGTCGGGCACGGGTCAGGGCGCTCCGAAGCCGGCGTCGGCGAGCACCTTCTGGCCGGCGTCGGAACGCACGTACGCCGTGAACGCCGCCGCGAGGTCGGGGTTCGACGCGTCCTTCAGGACACCGATCGGGTAGGTGTTGACGGCCTTCGACGCCGCGTCGAACCGGACGCCGTCGACCTTGCCGCCGGCACCCTCGACGTCGGTGACGTAGACGAGTCCCGCGTCCGCCTGGCCGGACTCGACCTTGCCGAGGACGTCGGTCACCGACTGCTCCTCGCTGACCGGCTGCAGGTCGACGCCGGTGGCCTGCTCGACCTTCGCGGTCGCGGCACCGCACGGCACCGGGGTGGCGCAGGTGACGAGCTGCACGTCCGAGGCGGTCAGGTCGTCGAGGTCCTTGATCCCCTTCGGGTTGCCGGGAGCCACGGCGATCTCGAGGACGTTCGTGGCGAAGTCCCGCGGCGAACCGGCGGCGATGTCGGTCTTCACGAGCTTGTCCATGTTCGCCTCGTCGGCGGACGCGAAGACGTCGGCGGGGGCGCCGTTCTGGATCTGCGTGACGAGGTCGCTCGAGCCGGCGAACGAGAAGGTGATCGTGGTCCCCGGGTGGGCGGCCTCGTACTGCTCGCCGAGCGTCGTGAACGTCTTCTGGAGCGACGCCGCGGCGAAGACGGTGATCTTCCCGGTCGGGGCCCCGGCCGTGCTGCTCGCGCTGATGCTCGGGGCGGTCGTGTCCGTCGTGCCGGCCGTGCCAGCCGTGCCGGCCGTGCTAGCCGTGTCGGCCGTGCTGCAGCCGGCGAGGCCGACGGCGACGAGGGCGGTCGCGGCGATCAGGAGGGCGGCGTTCCGCACGTGCGTCGTCATCGCTCGATCGTATCCGCATCTGCGGTCGCCGTGGGCCGGATCGTCGGCAGGCCCTCCCTGTCCCAGGCCTGGATCCCACCGTCGAGGACCGTCGCGTCACGACCTGCGGCACGGGCTGCGCGTGCCCAGGCGGTCGCGCGGACGCCACTGGCGCACACCACGACGACGGGTCGGTCGTCGTCTGCGGCGAGGTCGTCCGGCGGGATGCTGCCGGGGACGATCCCGGTGGCGCGTTCGGCCGGGGTGCGGACGTCGACGAGGACGGGTCCGCCGCTGCCGCCGGTGGTCCGGTCGAGTCGGGCGGCGAGTGCCGCCGGGGCGATCCGGGGCGGGGCCTCGTCCACCGAGGGGACCGGACGCCGGGAGTGCGGGCCACGTCGCAGCGTGCTCTCGGTCCAGCGCCACCGCCGGGCGTCGACCGTGAGCACCCTGCCGGTCAACGGCTCCCCGATGCCGGCGACGAGCGCGGTCACCTGGGCCGCCATCACCGAGCCGACGGCGCCGCACAGCGCGGGCAGCACGCCGTCGAGCGCGCAGGACCCCTCGTCCGGCAGGGCGTCCGGGTGCAGGTCGTGGAAGTCGATCGGCTCCGACCCGGCGTCGTGGAACACGGACACCTGCCCGTCGGTGCCGAGGACCGTGCCCCACACGAACGGGACTCCGGCCGTGGAGCAGGCGTCCGAGATCGCCCGTGTGACCTCGACGCTGTCCGCGGCGTCGACGACCACGTCGTGGCCCGCGACGTGGTCGGCGTGGAACGGCTCGGCGAGTGCGACGACCTCGAGCTCCGGGTCGACGCCCCGCACCCGCTCGGCCGCGCACTCGGCCTTGGGTCGGCCGACGTCCGCCGCGGCGAAGAGCGTCTGCCGTGCCAGGTTGGACGTGTCGACGACGTCGTGGTCGACGATGGTGACGCGGCGGAGTCCCGACCCGGCCAGGTACGTGAGCACGGGCGCGCCGAGGCCACCGGCACCGACGACGAGGACGCTCGCCTCGGACAGCGCCCGGACGGCCCGGTCCCCCGCGCCCTGGAGCGCCGCGGTCCGGGACAGCAACCGACGGCGGTCGTCGCTCGTCTGCCGGTCGTCGGTCATGCGTCGGTCGGTTCCGCCGGCACCTCGACCGACACCATCGTCGCCTTGACCGATGCGACGGCGACCGTCCCGACCTCGAGCCCGAGGTCGCGGACGGCCTCGGCGCTCATGAGCGACACGACCCGGTGCGGGCCGCTCTGCAGCTCCACCTGCGCCATCACGCCGTCGACCACGAGGTCGGTGACGATCCCGACGAACCGGTTGCGCGCCGAGCTCTTCGTCCCCGACGGGTCGTCGAGCTGCCCGCCGGTGCCGCGGATGTGCGCCGCGAGTTCCCGCGCGTCCACGACGGTCCGTCCGGAGGGGTCCGTCCCCCGCGTGAAGGTCCCGGCGTCGACCATCCGCCGGACGGTGTCGTCGCTGACGCCGAGGTACCGCGCGGCGTCGCGGATGCGGAGCTTCGTCATGGTCCTCCGCACGATACCGGTATGTGGAACTCTCAGTCTGGGCTGCGGGGACGCCGGGCACCTGCCCAGCCGCCGCGGATACCGTCCTCACCGTGACTGCACCACGGACCGGCACCATCAGCATCCCCCGAACGTCGGGGATCGCGCCGGTCCGTGCCCGCTCCCGCTCCTGGTTCCGCGGCCTCGTGTCGAGCATCGGCACCGCCGTCGTCCGTACGCCCGAGTTGACGGTCGGCGCGTTCGGCGTGATCGTCTGCGCCGCCTTCGCCTGGGTCCCGTCGCTCTGGTACGACGAGGCCGCGACGGTCACGAGCGCCCAGCGGACCTGGCCGCAGCTCTGGGCCGAGCTGCACAGCGTCGACGCCGTGCACGGGCTCTACTACTCGCTGATGCACGTCTGGTTCTGGCTCGTCGGGTACACGCCGTTCACGCTGCGGTTCCCGAGCGCCCTGGCCATCGGCGTGGCGGCGGGGCTCCTCGTCGCGCTCGGGCGCCGGCTCGGCGGACTTCGACTCGGCATCACCGCCGGGCTCGTGTTCCTCGCGCTGCCCCGCGTGCAGTGGGCCGGGTCCGAAGGTCGGCCGTACGCCACGATCACGACCCTGGCCGTCTGCCTCACCCTCGTCGGCCTGACCGCGGTCCGCCGCACCCGGACGGGTCGCAGCCTGCACTGGTGGGCGGCCTACGGAGCACTCGCACTCGTCTCGGTGACGTTCAACGTCTACCTCTCGCTCGCGGTCGTCGCGCACGCCGTGACCCTGCTGTGGACGCTCGTCGCCCGCCGCGCGGCCGTCCGTCGCGCCACGGTGTCCCGCCGCGGCCACGACCTGGGTCCGGCGCTCGTCACCCGCGGGGTCCTGGTCCGCTGGGCCGTCGCAGCCGCCTTCGCCGCCGTGGCCGTCTCGCCGCTCGTCGTCGAGGTCGCCTCGCAGTCGAAGCAGGTCGCGTGGATCGCCGGCATCGGCGAACGCACGGGTGTGCAGGTGTTCGCCACGGCGTGGTTCGGCGGCGTCGACGTGTACGCCGCGGGTGCGTGGGCGCTCATGCTCGTCGGCACGGTGTTCGCCCTCGTCGAGGCACACCGGCGCTCCGCCACGGTCCGGTCGCTCGTCCGCGCGCAGGCGGTCCGCGTCGCCGTGCCGCTCGTCGTCATCCCGACGGCCGCGCTCGTGCTCGCCACGGCGATGGGGAAGCACCTGTACTCCCCGAAGTACGCCACGCTCAGCCTGCCGTTCGTCGCACTGCTCATCGCCCTCGCCCTGACCCTGGTCCGGCCGAAGGCACTGCTCGCCGCCGCCGTGGCCGCCGTCCTCGTGCTGTCGGTGCCGACGGCCATCGCCGTGAAGGAGCCGCTCGCGAAGCAGGACTCGACCTGGGCCCGTGCCGCCTCGATCATCGCCGCCGAGCGGAGCACCAACCGCGCCGACGCCGACGAGGGTGTCGTGTTCGGCAGCGTCTACGGGCACCCCGGCACCACCGCCGACGTCATCCGCGTCTCCTACCCGTCGGCGTTCGCGGGCATGACGGACCTCGGCGTGCGCAAGGTCGGAGCCGAGTCCGGCGTCCTGTGGAACCAGACCGGGGACCTCGAGACGACGATCCCGAGCCGCCTGGGCGACATCGACACGGTCTGGTTCGTCGGCGGGACGGTGAAGGCGCGCAACATCGAGCCGGAGACCGCCGCGGTGCTCGCGGAGCACGGCTTCACGGCGAAGGAGCACTGGAAGACCGGCACGGTCGTCATCACGGAGTTCGTCCGGAACTGACCGGCCGACGGGGCTCGCGGTCAGTGCAGGACGCGGGCGCCGTGCACCGGTCCGGCCGCACGCACCGCGACCATGCCGGCGGCGCTGAGCTCGACCTGCACCTCGAGCGCGGCATCACGGTCGGCGACGAGGAACGCCACCGTCGGCCCGCTGCCCGACACCAGTCCGGCGAGGGCACCGGCCTTCTCACCGATCTCGAGCGTCGTCGCGAGCGCGGGCTGGAGGCGCATCGCCGGGGCCTGCAGGTCGTTGTGCAGGCAGTCCGCGAGCAGGTCGGGATCGCCGGCGCGGAGGGCCTGCAGCACGTTCGCCTCGACCACGGGCGTGGTGGGTGCCGGCGCGATGTCCGCACGGTACCGCTCACGGTGCTCGTCGAGCGCCCGGTACACGGCGGGCGTCGAGAGGCCGTCGTCGCTCAGGGCGAGCACCCAGTGGAACTCACCCTTGGCCAGCGCCGGGCTCAGCTCGTCGCCGCGCCCGGTCCCGACGGCGGTCCCGCCGGCGAAGGCGAAGGGCACGTCGGCGCCGAGCTGCGCGGCGAGACGCAGCAGTTCCTCACGCCCGAGCGCGGTCCCCCACAGCGTGTCGACGGCGAGCAGGGTCGCTGCGGCGTCGGCCGATCCACCGCCCATCCCACCGGCGACCGGGACCTGCTTGTCGATGGTGAGCCGGACGCCCCCGCGGTACCCGGCGGCGTCGGCCACGAGGCGAGCGGCCCGGATCGCGAGGTTCGACTCGTCGACCGGGACCGACCGGGTGTCGATCGGCCCGGTGAAGGTCACCGAGAAGTCGTCCGCCGGCTCGGCCGAGACGTCCTCGTACAACGAGACCGCCTGGTACGCCGTCGCCACGTCGTGGTAGCCGTCGTCCTGCAGGGCCCCCACCGACAGGTAGACGTTGATCTTCCCGGGGGCGCGCGTCCGCACACGGGTCGGTGCGGCCAGCGTGGTCATGCCCCCAACCTATCCCGACGCAGCCGCGAAGCCGCGCGCGAGGTCCGCGAGGATGTCGTCCACGTGCTCGAGTCCGATGGACAGCCGGATGAGCCCGTCCCCGACCCCCGCGGCCGCCCGCTCCGCCGAGGTCATCTGCACGTGGGTCGTCGACGCCGGGTGCACGACGAGCGAGCGCACGTCACCGATGTTCGACACGTGGTCGAACAGCTCGAGCGCCGCGACGAACCGCCGCCCGGCGTCGACCCCGCCGTCGAGGTCGAACGCGAGCACCGCCGACGGACCCGCCGGCACGTACCGCTGGGCGAGTTCGTGCCACGGCGACGACGGCAGTCCCGCGTAGTGCACGCCGAGCACCTGGTCGTGCGCGTCGAGCCACGTCGCCACCGCGGCCGCGTTCGACACGTGCCGGTCCATCCGGAGCGACAGGGTCTGGATGCCCTGCAGCACGAGGAAGGCGTTGAAGGGTGCGATCGCCGGCCCGAGGTCGGCGGAGAGCTTCGAGCGGGTGCGCTGGATGAATGCGCGCCGCCCGAACTTCGCCGCGAAGTTGGTGTTCGCGAACCCGGACTGCTCGGTCGTGGCGAGCTGCGGGTACCGCTCGGCGTGCGCCGCCCAGTCGAAGTTCCCGCTGTCGACGATGAGCCCGGCGATGGCGCTGCCGTGCCCCGCGAGGTACTTCGTCGCCGAGTGCACGACGATGTCCGCACCGTGCTCGATCGGCCGGACGAGGTACGGCGTGGCGATGGTGTTGTCGACGATGAGCGGCACGCCGTGCTCGTGCGCGACACCGGCCACCCCCGCGAAGTCGAGGACGTCGCCGCGCGGGTTCGGGATCGACTCGCCGAAGAACGCCTTCGTCTCCGGACGGACCGCCGCCGCCCACTCGTCGAGGTCGGTCGGGTCCTGCACGAACGTGAACGCGATGCCGAGGTCGCCCAGGGTGGAGGCGAAGAGCGTGTAGGTCGCGCCGTAGAGCGACGCACTCGACACGATGTGGTCTCCGGCGCGGGCCAGGCCGAGGACGGCGAGCGAGGTCGCAGCCTGCCCGGACGCGAGCGCGAGGGCGCCGACACCACCCTCGAGGTCGGCGATGCGACGCTCGAGCGCGGCAGCCGACGGGTTGTTCACCCGCGAGTACGTGTGACCGGGCGCGTTGAGCATGAAACGGTCGGCCGCGTCCTCGCCCGACGGGTACACGAACGCGGCGCTCTGCGCGATCGGCGGCACGTTGGCACCGAACCCGGGGTCCGCCCGGAAGCCGGCACGGATCTGCCGGGTCTCGAAGGCCCAGCCGGCCTCGGTGCCGTCGGAGGCGTCGCCCATCAGACGACCGCCCCGGACGGCGCGGCCACGGACGGCCGGACGAGCGGGATGACCTGCTCGCCGAACCGGTCCATCTCCTCGAGCTGCGGCGAGAACTGCAGCAGCAGCGTGTCCACCCCGGCGTCCTCGAACTCGCGGATCCGCGCGGCCACCTGCTCCGGCGTCCCGACGAAGCCGGGGCGGAGCCCACGGTTCGACACCGAGTAGTCCTCGAGCGACGGCACGTGCTCGAGCTGCGATTTCGAGATGAAGTCCTGGTACGACTCGTACGCGTGCCCGTGCTGCACGTCGGTGATCCGGGCGAGCTCGGCCTGCGCCTCCTCCTCGGTCTCGCGGACGATGACGTAGGCGGCCATGCCGAACGCCTCGAACGGCGGCAGCCCGGCGTCGACACGGCGCTGCTTCATCTCGGCGATCTTCGTCCGGAGCTCCTCGACGGTGCCGCCGTGGGTCACGTAGGCGTCGGCGTACCCGGTGATCGCCGCCTTGCCGGCCTCGCTCTCGCCGCCGGCGTAGATGCGCGGGGTGACCCGGGGCTTCGGCTCGAGGTGGCTGTTCTCGATGTCGTAGTACTCGCCGTGGAAGGAGTACGGCGTCTCCCGCCAGAGCCCCTTCATGATCTCGACGAACTCCGCCGTGCGCTTGTACCGGTCGTCGTGCTCCGAGAAGATGCCGCCGTACTGCTTGGCCTCTTCCGCCCACCACGCGCTCACCACGTTGAACGTGAACCGGCCGCACGAGATGTCGTCGATCGTCGCGGCCTGCTTCGCCGTCACCGCGGGCAGGTGGTACCCGGGTCGCATCGCCGCCATGATCTCGAGGCGCTCGGTCGTCGCCGCGATGGCCGCGGCGAGCGACCAGGCCTCCAGCGAGGGCGCGGCCGTGCCCTTGATGTCGTTGAGGTTGAGCTCCGGCACGAGCGTCAGGTCGAAGCCGATCCGCTCGGCGCGCTGCGCCAGCCGCTTCACGTAGTCGAAGGTGACCGGCATGTTCTCGTTGTCGACGTTGCGCAGCCAGCCGCCGAAGAGCGGGGTCCAGTATCCGAATCGCACGGGGTGAGTTCCTTGGGGAGGTGGGGAGGGACGGACTGGAGGCGCGGGGCGGGCCCGCACCGCGCCTCCAGTCCGGTGGATCTTGCGTTCTCAGGCCGTGAGCTGCGCCGCGTACTGCGTCTCCAGCAGGCCACCGAGGTACCGCGCGATGGAGCGCGGGCCGGAGGCCGGCGCGGTCTCCTCGACGGCGGGGTTGTAGTTCGTGTTCGTGTTGATGTCGTAGACGACCGTGCGACCGTCCGTCGTCTCCATGAACTCGACGCCCGCGATCTGGATCCGCTGCTCCGCGAGGAACCCGCGGAGCTGCTGGACGAGCGGGTGCTCGGCGGTGACCTCCGTGCGGACGCTGAACGCCGGGGGTGCCCCGGCGGCCTCGGTGCCGGGGACGTCGCAGACAGCACCCGCGATGACCTGCGGGACCTCGCACGCGTCGGCCGGGCACAGCTCGAAGCTGCCGGCGCTCGTGTCGACGCGGACGGCGTAGACGAACTCGCCACCGACGAACTCGACGCGCGTGATGAACGGCTCGCGGGCCGTGAGGTACTCCTGCAGCAGGGTGATGCCGTCGACGGGCTCCTCGAACTCCGGGCTGTCGACGTAGGCGTCGAACTCGGCGAGCGAGTCGAACCGGCGGACGCCGAGGCCCTTGCCGCCCTGGTTGTGCTTCGTGATGAACGGCACGTCCTGGCCGCCGGTGAAGTCGTGGGCGGCCTGCTTGAGCGTCGTGCGCCCGAAGACGGCCGTGGTGCGGGGCACGTCGAACCCGGCGTTCCGGAGCAGTCCGTGCTGGGCGACCTTCGAGACCTCGAGCTCGAGGACGTGGCTGCCGCCGACGACCGGTCGACCGGCGCGCTCGAGCCAGCCGAGGACCGCGCGGGTGTACTCCTTCGAGTGCTCGTGCCCGCGCGTGTGGGAGCTCGCCGACATCCGCGACCAGTACACGCCCGGTTCGGGGTCGGCTGCGAGGTCGATCTGTCCCTCGGTGAGGAGGATCTCCTCGACGGGGACCCCCTCGGCCTCGAAGGCAGCGGCGAGCGGCGGGAACCACTCGGGGTTCTCGTGGATGACGTACACGCGGGGAGTGCTCACCTCGCCACCCTAGGCACGGCCTGCCGGGAGTCGCCAGGTGTGTGACGCGGGTTTACTCCGTCAGCGGACGAAGGTCTGCTGGCCGACGACGCCGAGGAGCTCGAGCTTCTGCGCGTCCTCGCTGCCCGTCGGTGCCGTGAAGAGCAGCAGCGCCTGCGTCTGGCTCGTCGTGTGGAGCACCTGGCAGTCCACGGTGATGCGACCGAGCTCGGGGTGGACGAACGTCTTGTGGTCCTCCCACCGGCTCGCCACCTCGTGTAGGGACCACAGCGCTCGGAAGTCCGCGCTGTTCACCTCGAGGTCGGCGATGAGCTCCGCCGCCCGGGTGTCCGTCGGTCCCGCGGCGCCGACCGCTGCACGGAGTGCGGCGACCTGTGCCCGGGCGAGCCGCTCGTGCTCCTCCGGCGCGTACTTCGCCCGTTCGTAGCCCGTCATGAACCAGCGCCACGGCTGGTACCGCTCGTTGCCCGGCAACCCCGTGGTCGTGCCGAGGAGCGCGGCCCCGAGCCGGTTCTCGACGAGGGTCTCCCCCAGGTCGTTCACCACGATCGCCGGGGTGTCCTCGAGGCGGTCGAGTACCCGGAGGATCGCGGGGTCGACGTGGTCGGAACGGTGGACCCGTGCGGGCGCGTTGTGCCCGGCGAGGCGGAACAGGTGGTCGCGCTCGTCGAGGCTGCAGCGGAGCGCCCGGGCGATCGCCGCGACCATCTGCTCGGACGGCTGCGGTCCACGCTGCTGCTCGAGGCGCGTGTAGTAGTCGGCGGACATCCCCGCCAGCGCGGCGACCTCCTCGCGCCGGAGGCCCGGCGTGCGGCGGCGCTGCCCGGATCCGAGTCCGACGTCCTCGGGGCGCAGCAGTTCGCGGCGGCGGCGGAGGAAGTCGGCGAGCCCGGGGCGGTCCATGCCTTCATCGTGCACCGGGCCCGGCGACCGTGCCAGGGATCGGCGGTCCCCCGATGACGGCGCTCTGGTTCGGGCGGTCGGGCAGGTGGATCGTGGTCGTCATGGACATCACGAACTCCACCGTCTTCATCCCCGGCGCGACCTCGGGCATCGGCCTCGGGCTGGCCCAGCGCCTGCAGGCAGCGGGCAGCACCGTCGTCATCGGCGGCCGACGTCGCGCCCTGCTCGACTCGCTGCACGACGAGTACGGCTTCGGCACCGTCGAGCTCGACGTCACCGACCCGGCGTCGATCACCGCCGCGGCCGCCTCCGTCATCGACGCCTACCCGTCGCTCGACGCCCTCGTCACGATGTCGGGCATCATGCGCGCCGAGGACCTGCGATCGTCGGAACACCTGGCCGACGCCGTCGCCACCGTCGAGACGAACCTGCTCGGCACCATCCGCCTCATCGACGCGTTCCTGCCGCACCTGCTCGGTCGTCCGGCGTCGACGATCGTCACCGTGTCGTCGGGGCTGGCGTACACACCGCTCGCCGCGACCCCGACCTACAGCGCCACGAAGGCCGCGGTGCACTCGTACACGCAGTCGCTCCGCCAGCAGCTGACCGGGTCACCCGTCTCGGTGCTCGAGCTCGTGCCGCCGGCGGTCGCCACGGACCTGATGGGCGAGGGCGTCGACTTCGGTGGGATGCCGCTGGCCTCGTTCCTCGACGAGGTGGTGTCGCTGCTGCAGGCCGGCGCCGCGCCGGAGATCCTGGTGCAGAACGTGCTGCCGCTGCGGTGGTCGGAGCGGGACGGGACGCAGCAGCAGCTCATCGAGGCGCTGGCGTCGCGGGGGCACTGACGTCCGGCTCGCCGTCCGTCTCGCTCAGTCGGTGGCGCCGTCCGCCTCGCCGCGGGCTCCGCGCCGTCGGATCACGCCGTCGAGGATCCGGTTGACGAGTCGCCAGGCCGGCCACGCGAGGGCCCCGACCAGCGCCGTGTCGACCGGGCGGCCGAGCGCGCGGATCACGACGTACGCGCCGGTCATCGTCAGGCCAGTCGACAGGGCGGCGTTGAGGCGGCGGGGCGTCCAGCCCTGGTCGTGGCTGTGGTGGTCGCCGTCCCCGTCGTCATCGTCATCGTCATCGTCGGGGAGGCGGTCGAACGTGATCCCCCACGCGACGAACAGCCCGCCCAGCACGACGGCCACCCACGCGGCGTCGTCGGAGGGATCCCGGAGGAGCGCGAGCACGGCGAAGACCACGATGGCGCACCCCGCGACCACTGCCGTGAGCAGGAGGACGAGTGCGGAACGGGAACGGGGTGCAGACACCCGTCGAAGCCTAGGGCCATCCGGTCGATCCGCGCGTGCCCCGTTCGGGACCCCGGTTCAGAGTGCCGCGAGCAGGTCCTGGAGCTCCGCCTTGGCGTCGGGCATGCGTTCCGGTCCGGTGAGCCGTTCCCGCTGCACGGCGATCCGGACCGTGCCCGCCCGGGAGCCGTCCTCGGTGGTGAGCAGCACCGACTCGCGATCGGGGAACGTCCACCGCGCCGACGGCCGCTTCCCGCCCCGGCGTTCCGAGGTCGGGGCGAACCCGAACGCCTTCGTGCAGACCGGCACGACCCCGTCGAGCACCGTCTCGCGCTCCCCGGGCACCTGGCGCGACGCCGACACCGCGAACGAGCCGTCCGATCGTTGCCCGGGGATCCGGAGGCCCCGCGCCTGCTCGTACCCGATCGTGACGCCCTGCGCCCACCACGGCTCGACGCCCTGTTCGACGATCCAGGCGGCGATGGCGGCGTGCCCGATCGTCCGTCCGTCGATCTCGTCGATGCGGGCGTACCAGTCGTCCGGCGTGCGACCGGTCGCCGCGAGCACGTTGTCGGCAGCCATCCCCTGCGCGTGCGATCGCACCGTCCCGTCGGTCATGCCGCCATCGTAGGGGCGGTGCGATCGCATCACGCTCGTGATCTCGTCAGGGACTCGTCCAGCCGCTCGAGCGTCGACGCGCTCGGGTGCCACGGACGAACTGCTGGGGTGTGAAGATCGGGAGCAGCGAGGGATCGACCTCTCCGAAGTACTGGTCGACGGTCACGATGCCGTCCGCGCCGGACGCCATCACCATCGCCGCCTGGACCGAGTCGAGGGCGGGGAGACCGAAGCGCTCGCGGTAGTACATGACGTCCTCGAGCAGCGGTGTGAGCAGACGGATGCCTCCGAGCGTGTCCCCGTGAGACGAACTTCTCGGAGGGCGAGGTCGAAGGCAGCGTCCTGGAGCTGGAGCTCGAGGACGTCGTTGCAGAACAGCGTCGTGTCCGCCAGCACCATCCGTTCGAGGAAGCCGGCGGCCGAGTCGTGCCCAGGAGCGCTGCGCTCGAGTGCGGCGACGACGAAGCTCCGCTCGGAGCACCACCGCAGCGGGCATCCGTGCCACGTCCTCCATCGGGAAGACACGGTACGGCTCGTCGATCGGAGCGAACTCCAGCGGCATGTCCTCAGACACCCCGCCAGGTGTGACGAGTGGGACGGGGAGCGATCGTGAAGGTCGACGTGCTGAGGATCTCGCGGACCCGTTGTGCGCGTTCCGCCGGGGTGCCGGTCGGTCGGGTGCGACGTGCTTCGATCTCAGCAGGAGTGAGCGTGCGATGCGCGAAATGCGGACGACGGGTGCTTGTCATGGTGTCTCCTTCGGTTCGTCAGGACGACCGTAGGCGGGCACGGAGCCGGTCTGCAAACATGTTGGATTTCCATGACTTCGGGGCAGGTGCTCGCGCTCGACACCGCTTCCCACGAGGATGGACGGTGATGAACGACCGCCTCGCCACCGTCCAGCGCATCGTCGCCGAAGCCGGCATCGACGCGACCGCCCGGGAACTCCCCGACTCGACCCACAGCGCCGCGCAGGCCGCCGCCGCGCTCGGCACCGAACCGGGAGCGATCGCGAGCAGCCTGCTGTTCCTCGCCGACGGGGAACCCCTGCTCGCGATGACGTCTGGCCGGCACCGGGTCGACACGGACCTGCTCGCCGCCCAGATCGACGCGACCGAGCTCACCATGGCCACCGCGAAGCGGGTCCGCGAGATCACCGGGCAGCCGATCGGCGGCGTCTCCCCCGTCGGGCACCCGGCCCCGATCCGCACGGTGGTCGACGAGGCGCTCCGCGAGTACGACACGGTCTGGTCGGCGGCGGGGACCGCGAACAGCGTGCTCCCCCTGACCTTCGAGCAGTTGCTGTCGCTGACCGGTGGGACGGTCGTCCGGGTCAACGACCACTGATGGCGACGCGGACGCGCGTCGAGCTGGGGCGACGAGAGGACCTCGGCGCTGACTGCGCGAACTGCTTCGGCCTGTGCTGCGTGGCCCTGGCGTTCGCGAAGTCCGCGGACTTCCCGTTCGACAAGGACGCCGGCGACCCGTGCACGAACCTCGACGACGCGGACGGCTGCCGGATCCACCCGCACCTGCGTGAGCGGGGCTTCTCCGGCTGCACGGTGTTCGACTGCTCGGGGGCCGGGCAGAAGGTCTCCCGGCACACCTTCGCGGGCCGCTCGTGGCGCGACGACCCCGAGACGCGGCGCTCCATGTTCGCCACGTTCCCGATCGTCCGACGACTCCACGACCTCCTGCGGTACCTCGACGAGGCGATCACCCTCGTGCGAGCGACACACGACGAGACCCCGTGGGTCGCGGCCTTCGAGCGCGTCCGTCTGCTGAGCGACGGGACGCCGGAGGACCTCACCACCCTCGACGTCGACGCGGAGTACGACCGTGCCCGTCCGCTCCTGCTCGAGGCGAGTGCGATCGCGCGTCGGCAGGGTCCGGTCGGTGCCCACGACCAGCGGGTCGGTCCGGGGACGGACCTCGTCGGCGCGGACCTGCGCGGGGCCGACCTGCGCGGGGCGACGCTGCGCGGGTCGCTCGCCATCGCGGCGGACCTCCGGGGCGCCCGGTTGGACCGTTGCGACCTGCTCGGCGTGGACCTCCGCGACGCGGACCTGCGCGGCACCGATCTCCGTGGCGCGGTGTTCCTCACGCAGATGCAGGTCAACGCGGCGCGGGGCGACGCGGCCACGGTCCTGCCGGAGGGGTTCCAGCGCCCCGGGCACTGGAGCACGACGGCGGACGCGGCCGCCGGGGTCACTCCGCCGCGGCGAGGACCGTCCGGCCGAGGCGCACGAAGTCGTCGGCGCTGAGCATCTCGCCCCGAGCCGTCGGGTCGACCCCGCCGGCGGTGAGGAGTTCCGACGCCCGGGCACTGCTGCCGAGGACACCGGAGAGGCTCTGGCGGAGCATCTTCCGCCGCTGCTGGAACGCCCCGTCGACGAGCGCGAAGACCTGCGCCCGCAGTGCTTCGTCCCCGGGCGGGTCGTGCCGGTCGAACCCGACGAGGACGCTGTCGACGTTCGGCACCGGCCAGAACACCTGGCGGCTGACCTGTCCGGCGATCGACCACGACCCGTACCAGGCGGCCTTCACGCTCGGCGCCCCGTAGACCTTGCTGCCGGGGCCTGCGGCGATGCGGTAGCCGACCTCGGCCTGCACCATGACGAGCGCCCGCTCGATCGACGGGAAGGTCGCCAGCAGGTGGAGCAGCACCGGGACGGAGACGTTGTAGGGCAGGTTCGCGACGACGTGCGTGGGCGCCTCGGGCAGGTCCGTCGCGGCGACGGTGAGGGCGTCCTGGTGGATGACCTCGAGCCGGGCCGCCGGTTGCATCGTGGCGACCGTGGTCGGCAGCTGGGCGGCGAGCCGGCCGTCGATCTCCACCGCGGTGACGGAGGCGCCCGTCTCGGTCAACCCGAGCGTCAGCGAGCCGAGACCGGGACCGATCTCGAGCACCTTCGAGTCGGCGGTGACCCGACCGGACGCCACGATGCGACGGACCGTGTTCGCGTCGTGCACGAAGTTCTGGCCGAGCTTCTTCGTCGGCGTGACGTCGAGCTGGGCCGCGAGGTCCCGGATCTCCGCCGGGCCGAGGAGCGATGCCACTACTGCTCCACTGTCACGGGCTCGGCGTCCCACGCGCCGTAGACGAGCTCGGTGTTCGAGGCGATCTGCGCCGCGAGCATCGAGGCGTCGGTCCCGAGGGTGTCGGCCATCGACCGGAGGGTGAGCGGGATGAGGTACGGCGCGTTCGGGCGGCCGCGGAACGGCGTCGGCGTGAGGTACGGGGCGTCGGTCTCGACCATGATCAGGTGACGGGGCGCGACCTCGAGCGCGGCACGCAGGGGGGCCGCGTTCTTGAAGGTCACGGTGCCGGCGAACGACATGTACCAGCCGCGCTCCGCGCAGAGCCGGGCGAGGTCGGGACCGCCGGAGAAGCAGTGGAACACGGTCTTCTCGGGAGCGCCGACACGGTCGAGGACCTCGACCACGGCGTCGTGCGCGTCGCGGTCGTGGATCGTCAGCGCGAGGTCGTGCGCCTTGGCGATGCGGATGTGCTCCTCGAACGAACGGACCTGGGCGTCGCGGCCGTCCTCGCCGGTGCGGAAGAAGTCGAGACCGGTCTCACCGATCGCCCGGACCCGGGGCAGCGCCGCGAGCCGTTCGATGCCGACGAGGTGCTCGTCGAGCAGGCCCTGTTCCTGCAGCGACGGCGCCTCGTTCGGGTGCAGCGCCACCGCGGCGAGGACCCGGGGCTCACGAGCAGCGATCGCCGCCGACCACTCCGAGGTGGCCAGGTCGGTGCCGACCTGCACGACACCGCGGACGCCGACGCTCGACGCTCGGTCGAGGTGTTCTCGGTAGTCCAGCGCGCCGTCGCCGCCGTCGGCGATCTCCATGTGGGTGTGGTTGTCGTAGACCGGGACGACGAGCGCCTCGGGCAGGGGCGGGTAGGTCAGGTCCCGCTTGGACCCATCGCCGTCACCACGGGCGCGGAGGTGGGCGTCGGTCACGCTGCGCCCTGCTCCGACTGCTCGATGCGCGGGAACAACCCGGACTCGAGCGGGACCACGGTCGAGGCACCCTGCCACTCCCAGGCACGGTCCACCCGCTGCTCGGCGATCGATCCGCCGGCACCGATCGAGGCCCAGAGCTTCTCGGTCGCCTTCGGCATGACCGGCGAGAGCAGGACGACGACGGTGCCGAGCCCACGAAGCGCGGTGGACAGGACGGTGCCGAGCCGCTCGCGCTGCGCGTCGTCCTTCGCCAGCGCCCACGGCTGCTGCTCGGTGATGTACCCGTTCAGCGCATCGACGAGCTCCCACACCGCGGCGATGGCCTCGTGCGGCGCGAACGCGGCGATGGCGGCGTCGGCGCGCTCGGTGACGGAGACCGCGAGCGCGTCGATCGCTTCGTCGGAGGAGGTCAGCGACCCACGCTCGGGCACCGCACCGTCGAAGTACTTCTGCAGCATCGCGACGAGTCGGGAGGCGAGGTTGCCGAAGCCGTTCGCGAGCTCGGCCTGGTAGCGGGCGGAGATGTCCTCCCAGCTGAAGTTGCCGTCCTGCCCGAAGGTGATGGCGCGGAGGAAGTAGTAACGGAAGGCGTCGGACCCGAACGTGTCGGTGATCTCCGACGGCGCGATGCCGGTCAGCTTCGACTTCGACATCTTCTCGCCGCCGACGAGCAGCCAGCCGTGGCCGAACACGCGCTCGGGGACGGGCAGCCCGGCGGCCATGAGCATCGCCGGCCAGATCACCGCGTGGAACCGTGCGATGTCCTTGCCGACGATGTGCACGCTCGGCCAGAGGCGCTGGAAGGCCTCGTCGTCGTCGGTGCCGTACCCGAGCGCCGTGACGTAGTTGAGCAGTGCGTCGAACCACACGTAGAGGACGTGGTCGTGGTCCCACGGGATCTGGATGCCCCAGTCGAAGCTCGACCGCGAGATCGACAGGTCGCGCAGACCCTGCTTGACGAACGAGATGATCTCGTTGCGGACGCTCTCCGGCTGGATGAACAGCGGGTTCGACTCGTACAGGTCGAGCAGGCGCTGCTCGAAGTCGGACATGCGGAAGAAGTAGTTGCGCTCGGACAGCACCTCGACCGGGATCGAGTGGATCGCACAGACCTGCTGCCCCTCGTACGCACCGGTGCCGGGGACGAGGTCGCTCGGCTGCTTGTACTCCTCGCAGCCCACGCAGTAGAAGCCCTCGAACTCGCCCGCGTAGATGTAGCCGTCGTCGTACAGCTTCTGCAGGAACGCCGTCACGCCGCGCTCGTGGCGCTCGTCCGTGGTGCGGATGAAGTCGTCGTTCGCCACGTCGACGGTGTCGAGGAGCGGCTTCCACGCCTCGGTCACGAGCCGGTCGGCCCATTCCTTGGGCGTGACGTCGTTGGCCGAGGCCGTCCGCAGGATCTTCTGCCCGTGCTCGTCGGTGCCAGTGAGCAGCCACGTGTCGTCGCCGCGCTGCCGGTGCCAGCGCGCGAGGACGTCCGCGGCGACCTCGGTGTAGGCGTGCCCGATGTGGGGCACGTCGTTCACGTAGAAGATCGGCGTGGTGATGCTGAACGAGGACCCGTCGGACATGCGGACCATCCTACGGGTGGGCGGGAGCCGCATGACGCGCCCCGCGCGCCACCTGTGGAGAACCGGACGGGAGGCGCGGTGCGCGTCCGGAACCGCGCCTTCAGTCCGGTGACGCTCGCGTCTACCGCGCCGCCAGCGCGCCCTCGTAGAGGTCGCGCTTCGACAGCCCCGTCGCGTCCGCGACGGCCGCGGCCGCCTCCTTCATGCGCGACCCGGCGGCCACCCGCTCCAGCACCAGCCGGACGCCGTCCTCGATCGTCGTGTCGTCGAGCGCACCGGTCGACCCCTCGACGACGACGCAGATCTCACCGCGCACCCCGTCAGCTGCCCACGCCGCGAGCTCCGCGAGGGACCCGCGTCGGACCTCCTCGTGCAGCTTCGTCAGCTCGCGGCAGACGACCGCGCGCCGGTCGTCCCCGAAGCCCGCGGCCATGTCCGCGAGCGTGTCGCCCAACCGGTGCGGCGACTCGAAGAACACCATCGTCCGCTGCTCCCCGGCGAGCGACGCGAAGAGCCGCCGACGTTCCCCGCCCTTCCGCGTCGGGAACCCCTCGAAGCTGAAGCGGTCGGTCGGCAGCCCCGACACGGCGAGCGCCATGAGCACCGCCGAGGGGCCCGGCAACGCGGTGACCGTGACCCCGGCGGCCGCGGCGGCCTCGACGAGGGGGAAGCCCGGGTCGCTGATGGCGGGCATGCCGGCGTCGGTGAGGACGACGACGTCCTCGTCCCGCGCGAGCTCGACGACCTCGGCTGCCTTCGCCCGTTCGTTGTGCTCGTGCAGTGCGATGAGGCGCGGGCGGTTCTCGATGCCGAGCGCCCGCATGAGGTGGATCGCGGTGCGGGTGTCCTCGGCGGCGACCACACTCGCGTTCGAGAGGGTCTCGACCAACCTCCGGGAGGCGTCTCCGAGGTTGCCGATGGGCGTTGCTGCGAGCACGATCACGGGACCATTGTGGTCGCCTGTGCGCGGCTGCGGGGACATGGCGCCGATCCGTAGGATGCTCTCCGATGACCAGCGAGCTGACCGACGACCGCACCGCCGTCCCCGACGGGCCGGTCGGCTCCCGTCTCGACGACTGGTGGGCGCGCACGCTCTCCACCGCCAGGCGCGTCGCCGTCTGGCGCTGGGCCGGGCCCCTGGCCGTCACGCTGCTGGCCGCGGTGCTGCGGCTCGTCGCCCTCGGACACCCGCACTCGCTCGTGTTCGACGAGACGTACTACGTCAAGGACGGCTGGTCGATCGTGCACCTCGGGTACGAGGGCACCTGGCCGGGCAACCCCGCCGACAGCTCCCAGCCGACGACGGACCAGCGGTTCGCGTCCGGTGAGACCTCGCTGTTCACCAGCGCTGCGGAGTTCATCGCGCACCCGCCGCTCGGCAAGTACCTCATCGGCCTCGGGATGCTCCTGTTCGGCGCGGACAACTCGTTCGGCTGGCGGTTCGCCGTGGCGGTGCTCGGCATCGCGACCGTGTTCCTGACGGCGGTCATCGCCCGGTCGCTCTTCCGCTCGACGCTGGTCGGAACCCTCGCCGGCTTCCTGCTCGCGATCGACGGGCAGGCGATCGTGCTGTCCCGTGTGAGCCTGCTCGACGGGATCCTGACGTTCTTCGTGGTGCTCGGCTTCGGCGCGCTGCTGCTCGACCGTCGCTGGACGTCCAAGCGGCTCGACGCCTGGGTCGCCCGACGCACGGCAGCCGGCCGCGACACGCTCTGGGGACCGGTGCTCTGGTGGCGTCCGTGGCTGATCGCGATGGGGGTGGCGCTCGGACTCGCGACCGCGACGAAGTGGTCCGGCATGTACTTCCTCGCGTTCTTCGCGGTGTACTCCGTCCTGACCGACATGATGCTGCGGAAGCGGGCCGGCATCGAGTTCTGGTCCTCGAGCGCCTGGCTGCAGCAGGGACCGGCGTCGTTCCTGCTCACGGTGCCGATCGCCGCGGTCACCTACGTCGCGTCGTGGACCGGGTGGTTCGTGTCGAAGGACGGCTGGGACCGCGACTGGATCGCCACGGGCGGGCAGCGCTGGACCGGCGTGCTGTCGTGGGTGCCGGACAGCCTGCAGAACTGGTGGCACTACCAGTCCGAGATCTACGGCTTCAACATCGGCCTGCACACCCCGCACTCGTACCAGGCGAACCCACTGCTCTGGCTGCTCATGCAGCGACCCACGTCGATGTACTACGTCGGCACGAACGCCGGCCAGGACGGCTGCACGGCGACCCGCTGCGGGGAGGCCATCACCGGCATCGCGAACCCGTTCATCTGGTACGCGGCGGTCATCGCGACCGTGGCGCTGCTGGTGCTCTGGATCCTGCGCCGCCGGTGGGAGTACGCCTTCGTCCTGATGGGCGTCGCGGCGGGGTACCTGCCGTGGCTGCTCTACGTGAACCGAACGGTGTTCCAGTTCTACACGGTCTCGTTCGAGCCCTTCATGGTGATGGCGCTCGCCGCGGCGATCGGGTTGGTGCTCGGGTCACGGGACGATCCCCGGCCACGCCGGACCCGAGCGGTCGTCTGGGTCGGCGTGTACCTCGGGGTCGTGGTGCTCGCGTCGGCGTACTGGTTCCCGATGTGGACCGGCATGCAGATGCCGTGGGACTTCGTCCGGTCGCACTACTGGGTGCCGAGCTGGTTGTAGCGCGTGCGCGGTGTCAGGACTGCGCCTGCGCGGTGTCAGGACCGCGCGTGCGCGGTGTCAGGACCGCGCGTGCGCGGCGTCAGGACTGCGCGTGCAGCGCTCGCTCGATCGATTCACGGTCGAGCGGGTCGCCAAGCATGGGCGCTTCCCGTTCGCCCGGGAGCACGCCCTCGATGAGGACCTCGGCGTAGCGCCGCCACGCGTTCGGGTCGTGCGCGCGGGTGGTGTCCGCGACGGCGCCGACCATCGAGGTGAGCATCGGCAGGTCGCGGTAGTCGAACCCGACCCGCACGACGCCGGCGTCCCGCGCACGGCGGATGATCTCGGAGACCTGGGTCTCGAGTCGATCGCGTTCCTGCACGATCGACGGACGCGACTTGCCGGCACGCACGATGGCGTCGGCGAGGGCCCGGTCGCGTGCCCGGAACTCGAACACGCCCATCAGGTACACCCGCAGGGACTCGCGCGGATCGGACTCGTCCGCCGCACGCGCCGCGGCGTCGTTCATCGCCTCGAATTTGGTGGCGAGCAGCGCCTCGATCAGGGAGTCCTTGTCGGCGAAGCGGCGGTAGACCGTCCCGACGCCGACCCCGGCCTCGTGAGCGATGTCGTTCAGCGTGACCGACAACCCGCGTTCTGCGAAGCACTTGCGTGCCGTCTGCAGGATCAGCTCGCGGTTGCGTGCTGCGTCGGCGCGGAGGGGGCGCTCGAGGTCGGTGGTGCTCACGGCCTCGACGCTAGTTGAACTTTCTGGGAATAAGCGGATGCGGACCTTCCGTTTCGGTCTACACTGGTCACAAGCGGATGCATCGCATCCGCTTCACCCCTCCCTCTCCCGGAGCGCCCGACGGCGCGTGCTCCACCATCCCTCCACCTTCTCGAAGGAGGCTGCCGTGACGGCAGAACAGACCGTGCCGACCCCCACCGGGACAGCACCCACGACTTCCGGCTCCACGCCCGACAAGAGCAACCACCGTTGGATCGCCCTGGCGGTCATCGCCCTCGCGCAGCTGATGGTCGTGCTCGACGCGACGATCGTCAACATCGCACTGCCCTCCGCCCAGGCCGACCTCGACTTCGGCACCGACCAGCGCCAGTGGATCGTCACGGCGTACTCGCTCGCGTTCGGGTCGCTGCTGCTCCTCGGCGGGCGGCTCGGCGACCTCTTCGGCCGGAAGAACACCTTCATCATCGGGCTCGTCGGCTTCGCCGTGGCGTCCGTGCTCGGCGGCCTGGCGGACTCGTTCGGCCTGCTCGTCGCCGCTCGTGCACTGCAGGGCGTGTTCGGCGCGCTCCTCGCCCCCTCCGCGCTGGGCATGCTGACGACGACCTTCCGCGACCCGAAGGAACGCGGCCGTGCGTTCGGCATCTTCGGGTCGATCGCCGGCTCCGGTGCCGCGATCGGCCTGCTCCTCGGCGGCGTGCTCACCGAGTACGCGTCGTGGCGCTGGTGCCTCTACGTGAACGTCGTGTTCGCCGTCCTCGGCGTGATCGGCGCCCTGGTGTTCATGGCGAAGCCGCCGAAGGTCGAGCGCCCGCGCATCGACGTCGCCGGCGTCCTCACGATCACTGCCGGCTTGGTCGGCGTCGTCTACGGCTTCTCGAACGCCGAGACCAACGGCTGGGACTCCCCGGTCACGATCGTCATGCTCGCTGCGGGCGTGGTACTCATCGCGGCGTTCGTCTTCATCGAGACCCGCGTCGCGCACCCGCTGCTCCCGCTCCGGGTCGTGCTCGACCGTGACCGCGGTGGCTCGTTCATCGCGATCGGCCTGGTGGCGATCGGCATGTTCGGCATCTTCCTGTTCCTGACCTACTACCTCGAGCAGACCCTCGGGTTCAGCTCGCTGCAGACGGGTCTGGCGTTCCTGCCGATGCCCCTCTCGATCATGATCTCGGCGACGCAGATCGGCGGTCGGCTGCTCCCCCGCGTCGGGCCGAAGGTGCTCATCTTCGCCGGTGGTCTCGTCGCGTCGATCGGTCTGCTGCTGCTCCTCCGCACGGACCTCGACAGCTCCTACGCGGGCACCGTCCTGCCGGCGCTCATCGTGATCGGCCTCGGCATGGGCACGATCTTCTCGTCCGCGATGAACACCGCGACGACCGGGGTCGCCCGTGCCGACGCGGGCGTGGCCTCGGCGACGGTGAACACGATGCAGCAGATCGGCGGCTCGATCGGCACCGCGCTCCTGTCGACGATCTTCGCGGACGTCGTGGCGAACAGCCTCTCCGGGCTCTCCGCGGCACCGACGAAGCTCCAGCAGGCGCAGGCCGTGCTCGACGGGTACCACGTGGCGTTCGGCATCTCGGCGGGCGTGCTCGTCCTGGTCGCCCTGGCCGGTGGGCTCCTCATCAACCGCCAGTCGGTGCGGCTCGCGAAGCTCGAGCACGCCAGCGCGGCGACGACGGGCAGCATCCCGACCGCGGCGCACTGACCCGCACCGCTCGACACGTACGGCCCGTCCCGGTTCTCCGGGGCGGGCCGTTCGGCGTCTCTGGCGCGGTGCGGCGGGGCGGGCGGGCGGGGCGGGGGCGCCGAGGCCGACGCCGACGCCGACGCCGACGCCGAACGACATGGTCGACGTCGCACGACATCGGCGTTGTCGCTCGTTGCGCTCGCGAGCATTCGCGGTCCGACGGGAGCGACATGATCGAGGTCGTACGACAACGGGTTTGTCGTTCGGCGTCGACACTCCCGACACTCCGCGCGGGACCCCCTCGCGCCCCAATCCGATCCGCGCCAGGATCGAGGGGTGACCGAACACCAGGAAGACCACGCCGTCGTCGTCTCCGTCAGCCGCGACACCGACCACCGGTTCAGCAAGCCGGTCGTGGACGAGGTCGTGCTCGTCGCCGGCTGGGGCATCGAGGGCGACGCACACGCCGGCACCACCGTCCAGCACCGGTCCCGGGTCGCGCGGGACCCCTCGCAGCCGAACCTGCGGCAGGTCCACCTGCTGCACACCGAACTCTTCGACGAGGTCGCCGAGGCCGGGTACGAGGTCGCTCCGGGCCAGATGGGCGAGAACGTCACCACCCGCGGCGTCGACCTGCTCGGGTTGCCGACCGACACGCTCCTGCACCTCGGCGACGACGCGTGCGTCCGCGTGACCGGCCTGCGGAACCCGTGCCAGCAGATCAACGACTTCGAGCCCGGGCTCCTGCGCGCCGTGCTCGGTCGCGCCGAGGACGGCTCGGTCGAGCGCAAGGGCGGCGTGATGGCCGTCGTCGTCACCGGCGGGGTGGTCCGCCCCGGAGACCGTATCCGCGTCGAGGTCCCCGCCGGCACGCCGGAACCGCTCCGTCCGGTCTGACGATCCGCCGCAGGACGCGGCCCGGTTGCGCCGTGTGTCGGTTTCCCTCGCACACGTCAGGGGTGCCGATTACCCTTTCCGGCATGGCCCCCGTCCTGACCTCGCCGCTCGTGTCGACGCAGTGGCTCGCAGACCACCTCGGTGCTGACGAGCTCGTCGTGCTCGACGCGTCCGTGCACACCGCGGGGACCGGTCTCGAGACGACGTGGCAGACGGCGCGGGACTCCTACGAGCAGCGCGGACACGTCCCGGGCGCCCGGTACGCCGACCTCGTCGAGGCGTTCTCCACGCCCGACGCCGACGTCCCGTTCACCCGACCCGGCGCCGAGCGGTTCGAGTCCGCCGCCGGCGACCTCGGCGTGACGAACACCTCGACGGTCGTGGTCTACGACGACAGCGTCGGCGAGTGGTCGGCGCGGCTCTGGTGGATCTTCCGCTCGTTCGGCTTCGACTCCGTCGCTGTGCTCGACGGGGGCTTCACGAAGTGGCGGGACGAGGGTCGCCCGGTGCGCGTCGGTGCGCTCCGATCGGCGCCGAAGCCGGCGTCGACCCCGGCGTCGCACGTGGGCGACGCGACGGCGACCACGACCTTCCTCGCGGGCGAGGAGCGTCCGCTCTGGGCCGACCACGAACGAGTCCTCCGTGCCGTCTCGGGCGAGCAGCCCGCGTCGCTGGTGTTCGCCGCGCCCGAGTCCGCCCTCGGCGCCGAGCACCCGCCGATCGTCCCCGGCAGCACCCCGATCACCGTGGACACGCTCGTGGACCCCACGACGAACGCGTACCTGCGCCGTCCCGCCCTCGAGCAGGCCTTCGCAGCGGTACTCGACGCCGACGAGATCGTGACCTACTGCGGTGTCGGCAGTGCCGCGTGCGTCGACGCCCTCGCGCTGACGGTGCTCGGCCACGAGAAGGTCCGGGTCTACGACGGGTCCCTGCTCGACTGGTGGCGGCGCGAGCCCGAGGCGCTGGCCTCCTAGCCCGACGACACCGGCCGCCGACGCCCGTCACACCGGCGGCCGACACCGGTCACACCGGCGGCCGACACCGGCGGCCGTCTCGGGTGGCCCCGCGCCCGCGCCGACTACCGTTGACCCATGAGCACCAGACGCGCGGTCGTCCTCGGCGGTACCGGCGGGATCGGTTCGGCCGTCGCGCGTGCGCTCCTCGACGCCTCCGGACGCGGCGGCGACGACTGGCAGGTGGACGTGGTCGCCCGCCGCGGTGGCCCCGTCGCCGACGAACTCACCGCAGTGGGAGCGACGTTCACCCCGGGCGACCGTCGCGACACCGCCGTCCTCCGCGACCTCCTCCGCCCCGGCGCCGACCTGCTGGTGGACACGGTCGGCCTCACCCGCGACGACGCCCGGCAGCTCCTGCCCTTCCTCGACGACGTCGGCTCGACCGTGTTCGTGTCGTCGAAGGCCGTGTACGCCGACGAGCAGGGTCGGCACGCGAACTCGCTGGACAAGCCCGTGTTCGGCGGCGCGGTGACCGAGCTGCAGCCGACCGTCACGGCGGGCGACGGCGACCCCACCGGTCGTGACGGCTACGGCGCCGCCAAGGTCGCCGCCGAACAGGTGCTGCTCGACCACGGCGCCCCGGTCACCGTGGTCCGGCCATCGAAGGTGTACGGCGTCGGCATCGGTCGGCCTCGCGAGTGGTTCGTCGTCCGGCGGGCGCTGGACGGTCGGGAGCGCGTCCTCCTCGCCGACCACGGCCGCAGCGTCGACCACACCACGGCAGCCAGCGGCATCGGTTCACTCGTCCGTCTCGTCGCCGACGCACCGGACCGCCGCATCCTCAACGTCGCCGACGACACCGCGCCGAGCGTGCTCGAGATCGTCCGCACCATCGCCGGTCACCTCGACCACCCGTTCGACGAGGTCCTGCTCGACGCCGACGCCCCCGCGTTCGTGGGCACGACCCCGTGGACCACGCCGACGCCGTTCGTCCTCGACACCACCGCCGCACGCTCCCTCGGGTGGGAGCCGCCCGTGTTCGCGACGGCGGTCCGGCCGGAGCTCGACTGGCTCGTCGAGACGGCACATGCGGTGCCGGCCGGCAGCGACGTGCCGTGGGCCGACGACCCGTTCTGGGACCGGCTGTTCGACTACGGCCCCGAGGACGCCGCCCTCGCCCTCCTGTCGCTCAGCCGGGACTGACGCCGTGCCCCGCACCGAGGTCCTCTTCATCGGGGGCAGGTCCGGCGTGGGCAAGTCGACCGCGGCGGAGGCACTGCACGACCTGCTCGTCGCCGCCGACGTCCGGCACGCCGTCATCGAGGGCGACTTCCTCGACCTCGCCCACCCCGCGCCGCACGTCGAGCACCCGGAGGCCCGCCTCGCCGAACGGAACCTCGCCGCGATGTGGGCCCGGTACCGCGAACTCGGTCACCACCGGCTCGTGTACACGAACACCGTGTCGGTGCTGGAGCGGGACGCGTTGGCCGAGGCGATGGGCGACGATCCCGTCGTGACCGCCGTGCTGCTCCGCGCCGGCGACACGACGACCGCCGACCGGCTGCGCCGTCGTTCCGGTGGGCACCTCCCCGAGGCGCAGCTGGCGCACAGCACGCGGACGGCCAGGAGGCTCGACTCGGCTGTCCGAGGCGACGTCACCCGGGTGGACACCGACTCCCGGTCGCCGGTCGACGTGGCCGCGCAGCTCGCGTCGCTCGTGGGCTGGGTCGGTCTGCGGCAGCCTGTGGACACCGCGGATCCGTCCACAGATCGCGACTGAGCGCAGCGCACCCAGGACGGTCGAGGCAGGCTGGACGCATGACCGACAACCGCCTCGGCTCCGCCGTCAGCCCGTACCTCCGCCAGCACGCCGACAACCCGGTGGACTGGCGTGAGTGGGGCCCGGAAGCCTTCGCCGAGGCCCGCGAACGCGACGTCCCCGTGCTCGTGTCGGTCGGCTACGCCACGTGCCACTGGTGCCACGTCATGGCGCGCGAGAGCTTCTCCGACCCGGGCATCGGCGAGCTGCTCCGCCAGGACTTCGTCGCGGTGAAGGTCGACCGCGAAGAACGGCCGGACGTGGACGCCAGCCTGATGGCCTCGGCGAGTGCCTTCACGCAGCAGCTCGGCTGGCCCCTGACGACGTTCCTCACACCGGACGGGCACGTGTTCTTCGCGGGGACGTACTTCCCGCCGTCGCCCGTCGGGCAGGTGCCGGCGTTCCGGCAGATCCTGGCGGCGGTTCTCGACGCGTGGACCGAGCGCCGGCACGAGGTGGACGCGAACGCGAGTGCGATCGCGGCGGCGATCCGGCAGGGGGCCGAGGCGGACCGGACCGCCCGCGGTGGCGCGGACGGTGGCGGGGACGAGCCGCGCCTCCCGAGCGTCGACGACGTCCGAGCCGTCGTCGACCAACTGGCACAGGCCGAGGACACCACATACGGCGGTTTCGGCGGTGCCCCCAAGTTCCCGAGCGCGCCGCTGCTCGAGTTCCTGTCGGACGTCGCCGCCGACGGCGACGCTCGGTCGTCCGCACTGCTCGAACGTTCCCTGCACGCGATCCGCGCGAGCGAGCTGACCGACGCCGACGGCGGGGTCTTCCGGTACGCGACCAAGCGCGACTGGTCTGTGCCGCACTACGAGCGGATGCTCTACGACAACGCGGGACTGCTCGCGGTGGCCGGGGCGGAGCAGGCCCGGGGCATCGCCGACTTCCTGCGGGACACGCTCCGGCGTGCGGACGGCGCGTTCGTCGCGGCGCAGGACAGCGAGTCCACCATCGACGGCCGGCGGGTCGAGGGCGAGTGGTACCGACTCCCGCTCGACGAGCGTGGGCGGCTCGACCCCCCGCCGCTCGACGACCAGGTGCTCACCGGGTGGAACGGCCTGGCGATCCGGGGGCTCGCCATCGCCGGGGCCCGCCACGGCGACGCCGAGATGATCGAGCTCGCACGGGGTGCGGCCGACGCGATCGTCGCCGGACACCTCACGGACGGACACGTGTCGGTGCGGTCGAGCACTCCGCGCGGCGCATCGACGGCGGCGCCCACCATCGAGGACGTGGGACTCCTCGCCGAAGGACTCCTCGAACTCGCCCTCGTCACCGGGGAGCTCCCCTACGCCGACGTCGCGCGCACGCTGGTCGACGACGGCCTGGCCGGGCGGTTCGACACCGATCCGGTGCTCGCCGCAGCCGGCACCGCCACGAGCGAGCAGCCGCAGACCGCCATGCGCTCCGGCACGGTCGCACTCGCCGCGGCCGCCGCGACGCTCGCCGCGCTGACCGGCAACGAGTCGTACCGGGGGGCGGCGGTGTCGCTCGTGGCCGACCGGGCCGTCACCGGGACGGAGCGGCCGCTCGGGCACGCCGATGCCCTCGGGGTCGCGCTCGCGCTGCAGCGTCCCTCGCGCGAGGTCGTCGTGGTCGCGTCGGACCCGGACGACCCGATCCGTGCGGCGGCCCGCGGCGCTCGGCGTCCGGGGACCGTCGTCGCCACGGTGACCCCGGCGCAGGCGACCGACTGGTCCACCGCGGGCTTCACGCTCTTCGAGTCCCGTGACGGGCTCGACCCCGCCGGGTACGTCTGCCACGACCGCGTGTGCGCCCTGCCCGCGCGGTCGGTCGACGAGCTGACGGCACAGCTCAGCGCGTGACCAGCTCGCGGCCCGACCGGCCGCGACACCCGGAAGCGGCGGAGTCAGGGGCGCTCAGAGCCGGCCACGGGCGATGCGCCCGGTCCGAGCGAGGTTCCCACGGACCTCGGTCGCGACGACAGCGAGCATCGCGACCGTGCTGGCGACACCCCACACAACGGCGGACAGGCGGAACGACCAGTCATCGGACGCCCACGGGCCGGCCGCGACCGACGACCAGCTGAACGCAGCGGCGATGAAGAGCACGGCGGCGAGCGCCGTGCGAGCGATGCTCTTCCCGCTGAGCTGCCCGGTGAAGACCGACGAAGGGCCGAGCGGCGCCGACATCGACGACCACGTCACGAACGCCTCGACGATGGCGTGCCGTGCACGGAGGACTCCGATCCGCACACAGAGCGCCGCTCCCAGCAGCAGCGAGGCAGTGATCGCCACTGCGACGACATCCGGACCGCTCCGAGCGCCGCCGACCCCGGACAGCACCGCGCCTCCGAGCACCGCGAGTGCGACCGAGACCGTCCCACCCCAGAACCGTCGGCCGGTGCTCAGTTCCGCGTCGAGCGTCCGGACCGCGGCCAGTGCATCCCAGGGCCGCTCCCGAGCGGTTGCCGCTCCTCGCACCGCACCACGCGCGCTCGGGCGGATCCACACGTGCACCGGCCGGTTCCTCTCCTCGGCGATCGGGTCCGCACGACAGGCTAGCGACCCACCGACCCCCGGCGCGGTATCCTGGAGGGCTCATGTCTGCCACCCCCGTCATCACGTACCCGCCCGAACTGCCGGTGTCGCAGCGGCGGGACGACATCGCTGCCGCCATCCGCGACAACCAGGTCGTGATCGTCGCCGGCGCCACGGGTTCGGGCAAGACCACCCAGCTGCCGAAGATCTGCCTCGAGCTCGGACGTGAGCACATCGGGCACACCCAGCCCCGGCGGATCGCTGCCCGGACCATCGCCGAGCGCGTGTCCGAGGAACTCGGGGGCGAGCTCGGCGGCCTCGTCGGGTATCAGGTCCGCTTCACCGACAAGGTGTCCTCCGACACCCGGGTCAAGCTGATGACCGACGGCATCCTGCTCAACGAGATCCACTTCGACCGCGACCTCAAGCGGTACGACACGATCATCATCGACGAGGCGCACGAGCGGTCCCTCACCATCGACTTCCTGCTCGGCTACCTCAAGCGGCTGCTCCCCCGTCGGCCGGACCTCAAGCTCATCATCACGAGTGCGACGATCGACCCCGAGTCGTTCTCGCAGCACTTCGGCGGGGCACCGATCATCGAGGTCTCCGGCCGCACCTACCCGGTCGAGATCCGGTACCGCCCGCTCGTCGCGGAGGACGCCGACGACGCCGACCGCGACGACGAAGGCGACGAGGACGATCCGCGGACGGACGACCACGGCGGGCGCACGGCCGACGACCGCGACACGATGCAGGGCATCACCGACGCGCTCGACGAACTCGCGCAGGAGGACCCGGGCGACGTCCTCGTGTTCCTCTCCGGCGAGAACGAGATCCGCGACGCGCAGGACGCCATCGAGGGCAAGCGCTACCCCGGTACCGAGGTCCTCCCGCTCTACGGTCGCCTGTCCGCCGCCGACCAGCACCGGGTCTTCGAGCGGCGCACCACACCGGGCATCCGACGCCGAGTGGTCCTCGCGACCAACGTGGCGGAGACGAGTCTGACGGTCCCCGGCATCAAGTACGTGATCGACGTCGGCACCGCCCGCATCTCGCGCTACTCGCCGCGGGCCAAGGTGCAGCGGCTGCCGATCGAAGCGATCTCGCAGGCGAGCGCGAACCAGCGCTCCGGTCGCGCGGGCCGCACGAGCGCCGGCATCGCGATCCGGCTCTACTCCGAGGACGACTTCGAACGCCGTCCGGAGTTCACCGACCCCGAGATCCTGCGGACGAACCTCGCGGCGGTGATCCTGCAGATGATCTCGCTGGGGTTCGGCGACATCGAGGCGTTCCCGTTCCTGCAGCCGCCGGACTCCCGGGGTGTGAAGGACGGCCTCGACCTGCTCCGCGAGCTCCGAGCCGTCGACGCCGCGGGCACGATCACGAAGACCGGCAAGCAGCTGACCCGGTTGCCCATCGACCCCCGGCTCGGACGCATGGTGCTCGAGGCCGGTCGGCAGGGCGTCGGGCGCGAGGTCATCGCCGTCGTCAGCGCCCTGAGCATCCAGGACCCGCGCGAGCGCCCCCTCGAGAAGCGCGCCCACGCCGACCAGTTGCACGCCCGGTTCGCCGATCCGACGAGCGACTTCCTCACCCTGCTCAACCTCTGGAACCACATCGAGGACAAGCAGGACGAGCTCTCGTCCAGTGCGTTCCGCCGCCTGTGCAAGGCCGAGTTCCTGAACTACCTCCGCATCCGCGAGTGGCAGGACCTGTACCGGCAGCTCTCCCGTGCGGCGAAGCAGGTCGACGTCCGCATCGGGCAGGCTCGATCCGACGACGGCGACGCGGTACACCGTTCCCTGCTGGCCGGACTCCTCAGCCAGATCGGTCTGCGCGACCGTGAGAAGCGCGACTACCTCGGCTCGCGGAACACCCGGTTCGTGGTGTTCCCCGGCAGCGTCCTCGCCAAGAAGCAACCGGACGCGGTGATGGCAGCCGAACTCGTCGAGACGAGTCGGCTCTTCGCCCGGACGGTCGGTCGGATCGACCCGGCGTGGGTCGAGCCGCTCGCCGGAGACCTCCTGAAGCGCACCTACGGCGAACCCCACTGGGAGAAGAAGCAGGGGGCGGCGGTCGCCTACGAACGGGTCACCCTGTTCGGCGTCCCGATCGTCCAGCGCCGCCGCGTGCAGTACAAGCGAGTCGACCCGGAGCACTCGCGTGAGCTCTTCATCCGGCACGCGCTCGTCGAGGGCGAGTGGGACGCGCAGCAGGCGTTCGACCGCGACAACCGCAGGCTGCGGCGCGAACTCGAACAGCTCGAGGAGCGCACGCGTCGCCGCGACATCCTCTTCGACGACGAGCGGGTCTTCGAGTTCTACGACGCCCGCATCCCGGCCGACATCGCGACCACGCGCGACTTCGAGGGCTGGTGGCGCCAGACGAGGCGCGAGCAGCCGGACCTGCTCACGATGCGCCGGTCGGACCTGCTGGACGAAGACGCGGCCGAGGCCGCACAGGACCAGCAGGAGTACCCGACCCAGTGGCGGAGCGGCGACCAGCGCCTCGCGATCAAGTACCGGTTCGAACCCGGCGCACAGGACGACGGCGTGAGCGTGCAGGTGCCGCTCGCGCTGCTCCCCCGCATGCGCGAAGAGGGCTTCGACTGGCAGGTCCGCGGCCTCCGCAAGGAGCTCGTCACGGCGCTCATCAAGTCCCTGCCGAAGCAGATCCGGAAGAACGTCGTCCCCGCTGCCGACTGGGCCGAGAAGATCGTCGCCGAGCTCCCCGACGACGCCCCGACCGAGCCGACCGAGTCGTTCCGCGCCACCCTCGCCAAGGCGATCCAGCGCATGACCTACGTGCCGGTGTCGGAGTCGGACTTCGACCTCTCGCGGGTACCGGCCCACCTCCTGCCGACGTGGGCGGTCGTCGACGAACGCGGCCGTCGGGTCGAGGCCGGCAAGGACCTCTCGGCCCTGCAGACGAAGCTCAAGGATCGGACGCAGCAGAGCGTCGCCTCGGCGACGACGCGCGCCGCAGGGCGTCCAGGAGGCGCGGCTCGCGTCGCGTCCGCCGCCTCCGGTGGCGCCGTGGAGCGGTCAGGGCTCACCGCCTGGCCGTCCGACGACCTGCCGCAGGTGCTCGACACGAAGCAGGCAGGTGGCGTGATCCGCGCCTACCCGTCCCTCGTGGAGGAGGGCGACGGCCCGAAGGCGACGGTCGGCGTCCAGCTGCTCGCGACGCCGTCCGACCGGGCCGTGCGGATGCCCGCGGGTGTCCGGCGGCTGGTCATGCACGCGGTGCCCTCGCCGGTCTCGTACATCCAGTCCCACCTGACCGCGCAGGAGAAGCTCGCGCTCGCCGCCAGTCCGTACCCCTCCACCGCGGCGCTCTTCGACGACGTCCTCGCGGCGGTCGTGGACGCCGGGATCCGCCGGGCGCACGCCGACGGGTTGGTGTTCACGAAGACCGACTTCGAGTCCGTGCGCGACACCGTGTCCGCGACCGTCGTCGACACGATGTTCACCGCCGTGTCCGAGGTGGCTGCGGTCCTCGCCGCGCACCGGGCCGCGGAACGGTCGCTCAAGCAGGCGAACTCGATGTCGCTCCTGCCGGCGCTCACGGACATGCGGCAGCAGATGGAGCGGCTCGTGTTCCCGGGGTTCGTCTCGGTCGCCGGACTCGATCGTCTCCGGCGCATCCGGGTGTACCTGCAGGGTGTCGACGCACGCGTGCAGAAGCTCCTGCAGAACCCCGGCCGAGACGCCACGTGGATGCGCGAGGTCACCGTCGCGACCGACCGGTACGTCGACGCGGGCGGCACCTTCCCGCCGGCCGTCGGAGCGCACCCCGAACTCGTGCACGCCCGCTGGATGCTCGAGGAGTTCCGGCTCAGTCTGTTCGCGCAGGAGCTCGGCACCGCCGAGACGGTCTCGCTGCAGCGCATCACGAAGGCGCTGGCCGCCGCCCGTTGATCCGCTAGCCTCGGGGCATGGTGGGGACGACGGCAGGGCCGGAACGGGTGCAGGCGCGGTACGGCAAGGCGATCGAGCGCAGGGACGGGCGGGACTTCCCGTACTACGACGGTGATCCGCTGCCGTTGTCGATCCTGCAGTGGGTGGCGGTGATCGCCGCGTGTGCCGTCGGGTTCCTCGTCCTGAGCTTCACCCCCGCGGCGGACAACGTCCAGTCGCTGGTCCCCCGGTTCCTCTTCGCCGCGATCCCCCTCGCGGTGTTCATCGCCTTCACCCGGCGGCACTGGTCGCAGATCTTCCAGCGGACCACGGGGCGGGACGTCCTCACGATGGTGGGGTTCGCGGTGGCGAACCTCATCGTGACCTTCGCGGTGGGCATCGTCGTCAAGTACGTGTTCGGCGCGAACTCGAACGGTGCGACGGACGGCATCCACGGCGCTGCCGAGGTGACGGCCTTCTACGTCGGCACGGCGATCCAGCTGTTCGGCGAGGAGCTCTTCTCGATCCTGCCGTTCCTCGCCGTGCTGTCGTTCTGCGCGCGCGGCGGGATGTCGCGGAAGGGCGCGATCCTCGTGGCGTGGCTCGTGACGGCGGTCTGGTTCGGCGCCGCGCACCTGCCCACGTACGGCTGGAACCCCGTCCAGGCGTTCCTCGTCATCGGTGTCGCACGGCTCGTCCTGACGCTGGCGTACATCCGCACGAAGAACATCGCCGTCAGCACCGGCGCGCACATCATCAACGACTGGGTCCTCTTCACCTTCGCGATCGTCACGGCGGGAGCACTCCTGTGATCGGCACACTCGACGTCATCGTCCTCGACTGCGCGGATCCTCGCGCGCTCGCCCGCTTCTACGCCGAACTGCTCGGCGGCGAGATCGTCGGCTACGACGAGGAATGGACCGAGGTCGCGCTCCCCTTCACGGACCACCGGCCGATCCTCGCCTTCCAGCAGGTGGCGGAGTACCGCGCCCCCGAGTGGCCCGGCCAGGACGTCCCGCAGCAGAGCCACCTCGACGTGAAGGTCGACGACCTGGACGCCGGCGAGACCGCGGTCCTGGCCATCGGGGCGACGGCGACGGGCTCGGGGACGGACACGTTCCGCGTGTACCTCGACCCAGCCGGGCACCCGTTCTGCCTCATCCGTCCGAACGACTGACGGCTCGTGACGGGCATCCGAGCGGTCCTGTTCGACCTGGACGGCGTCATCCGGCACTTCCACCCGGAGCAGGTCGCGGCCATCGAACGCGCGCACGGCCTGCCACCGGGAACGATCGAGGCGGTGGCGTTCGCCGCGCCCCTGATCGACGAGGTGACGACCGGCCGGATCACCCGGGCCGAGTGGGTCCGGGCCGTCGGCGAGCGCATCGGCGACCATGACGCCGCCGAGGCCTGGGGCCGACAGCCGTTCACCCCGGACGCCGAGGTGCTGGCCCTCGCGGACGAGCTCCGTGCCGCCGGGTACACGACGGCGGTGCTCACGAACGGCACGGACGGCATCCCGGCCGAGGTGGCCACGTTCGGCCTGCACGACCGGGTCGACGCCGTGTTCAGCTCGCACGAGATCGGGTTCGCGAAGCCCGACGTCCGGGCCTTCCGGCACGTGCTCGACGCGCTCGACCTCGACGGACCCGAGGTGTTCTTCACGGATGACTCGGAGCGGAAGCTGGCCGGGGCGGAGGAGCTCGGCATGCGGGTCCACCACTTCACCGGGGTCGACGGACTCCGTGCTGCCCTGCGCTCGAGCGGCATCGACCTCACCGACGCCGGTGGATCCACCTACCGGGCCCGCATCGACCTGCTCGCGGAGGCGGTCGACGGGTTCGAGGCGGTGCTCCGGTCGGGCGACCACCGCGCCGTGGTGCCGTCCTGCCCGGGGTGGACGCTGGCAGACCTCGCCGTGCACCTGACGGACGTCCACCGCTGGGCCCTCGGCCAGCTCACCGGAACCGAGCAGGAAGCGCCGGAGCCCGCCGACCTCCCCGACCGGTTCCGCGCCGGCGCGGACCGCCTCGTGGCCGCGCTCCGCGGGCGCGCCGCGGACGCCGCGTGCAGCGCGATCTACCCACCCGACACGGCCGGCACGTGGGCACGACGGCAGCTGCACGAGACGACGATCCACCTGTGGGACGCACAGCAGGCGGTCGGGGGCAAGCCGCGCCTCCAGGCCGACACCGCGGCCGACGGCGTGCGCGAGGTGGTCGGCGACCTGTACCCGCGCCAGGTGCGCCTCGGCCGCGTCGACCCGTTGTCGGAGACCGTCGTGTTCCGGTTCCCGGACGCCGACGGCGAGGCGGAGCTCGTCGGGACGGCGGGTGCCGGGCCGACGGTCCGGGTGACGGGGCGGGCGGAGGACCTGCTGCTCGTCCTCTGGGGCCGACGCCCGCTCGACGCGGTCGCCGTGACGATCGACGGGGACCGTTCGGCACTCGACCAGGCGCTCGCGACGAAGCTGGTCCCATGACCGAGCTCCGCCCCGTCGACCTCGACCGCTGGCCCCGACGCGAACACTTCGAGCACTACCGTGACCGGGTGCCCTGCACGTGGGAGATGACCGTCGAGCTCGACGTCACGGACTTCGCCGAGACCGTGCGCGCCACGGACCGCCGCACGTACGCGTCGCAGATCTGGGCGATCGCGTCGGTGGTGAACCGGCACGCCGAGTTCCGGATGCAGCTGCTCGACGACGGCTCACCCGCCGTCTGGGACGTGGTGCACCCGATGTTCACCGTGTTCCACCCCGACACCGAGACGTTCTCGGTGCTGACCGTGCCGTACGACGACGATCCGGCGCGCTTCCACGAGGCCGCGGTCGCCACGATGGAGCGCTACCGGGACGACCACCGGATGTTCCCGCAGGAGGACCGCCCGCGGAACGTGTTCGACATCTCGACCCTGCCGGGGGCGTCCTTCACCGGGTTCGCCCTGCACGTGCGGGACGGCTGGGACCACCTGCTGCCGATCTTCACCATCGGCCGGTACCGGTTCGTCGAGGGACGCACCCTGATGCCGCTCGCGCTCCAGGTGAACCACGCGGTCACGGACGGCTTCCACGCGTCCCGGTTCGTCGACGAGCTCCAGACGGTGCTCGCCGAGGCGGGGTGGCTCCGCCGCTGAACACCCTGGTGCCCGCCGCCGCGGTCAGGTCCGGAGTTCGGTCCGCCGCGGCTTCAACCGCTCGGGGGCGTCGGTCGCCGGCGTCCACTCGCAGGTGAACGTCCCGCGGTAGCCGAACAGGAACCCGAAGACGCGGTTGTGCACCTCGAGGTCGACGTGGAACGCCTGGTCGTCGTCCGACCACCACTCGTGCAGGGTCGCGCGACCGCTGAACAGCATCGGGAAACGGAACGCGATCGGCCCCTCGTAGAACCGCTGCGCGTCCGAGGTCAGGACGAGGCCACCGCGGTCGTCGACGGTCAGGTCGAGGTCCACCGCGAGGTGATGGTGGGAACCGAGGTAGTCGAGCACCCGGCCGTCGACGAGCACCATCGTGGCGTCGAACCGAGCCGTCCGCCCCGGCTTGGTCGTGTAGGTCCGGACGAACGTCACCGTCTCGCGGCCGTACCGGTCGCGGTAGGGGTAGTTCTCGATCGTGAACGGCACGTCCGTCCCGACGTCCGGGACGAGGATGTTCCGCAGTCGCCCGATCTGCAGGAACGGCACGGTCCACCACGGTCCCCGGCGGATCGACGTCATGACGCCGCGGCCGGTGCACGCCTCGGCGGCGTCGAGACCGACGCCGAACCTGCGGCGCATCTGCGGGTGCAGCCGCTGGAAGTCGGCGCCGAGCGCCTCCTCGAACACCGAGCTCATCGGTCGCCTCCCGGGTCGGGCAACGCTGCCAGGGTGGCGGGCGCGTCGTGCAGCTGGTCGCCTCGCCGGGTACCACCGACGGGCGCGCGGCGGGTCTTGGAGGCGCGGGGCCGGTCCCGCCGCCACGGCTGCAGCACCGAGGTGAGCGGCCAGGCCTCCGGCTCGGCCCCGCCTTCCAGCCAGATCCGGAGCCGGTCGAAGCTCCACGCGGTCGCCCAGCCGAGGAGCGGCCGGACCACCAGGTCGAGCGGGCCCCAGCCGGAGTCGTAGTCGTAGCCGGTGACGAACCGGGTGCGCCCGTCGTCGGTCGGGACGTACCGCCAGTAGCCGCGGCCGGCCCGGATCGGCGACAGCCGGTCGTCGGTCGCGAACCGGAGCGCCGACGTGCGGGTGCCGTCCGCCCGACGTCGCTCTCCGATGCTCACGCCGGTGCCGTGCACGTCGTGCACCGGGGAGCGCCGGACGTACGTGAAGCGGGCGGCACCGTCGGCGTCCGCCGGCTCGGGGACGATCTCGGAGAAGCGGACGTCCCACCGGACGTGCTGCTCGGGGTCCTGCGTCGCCGCCCACACCCGGTCGACGTCCGCGTCGATGATCGTCTCGACGTAGATGCCGCGCTTCCCCACAGCCCGAGCGTAGGGCACGGAGCGCGCCGGGTTCGGGCAATCCGCGCGACCTGTGACCGTTCCGGTTCGCGATCCCCGGGTTCCGCGAACCGGAACGGTCACGACCCGGGGAGAACACGACCTCTACGCTGGCTCCATGACGCTGCAGTCAGCACCCCGACCACGCCGGCGGATCGGACTCGTGGGCGCCGGCGGCATCGCGGTCGCGCACGTCCCCGGGCTCCTCCGCCTGGGCGACCTCGTCGTGCACTCGCAGGACGGTGCGCCCGCGCTCGCCGCCGCCTTCGCGGACGAGGCCGCACGGGTCGGCAGCACGATCACCGTCGCCGAATCGCTCGACGAGCTGCTCGCCGCGGTCGACGTCGTCGACGTGGTCGTCCCGACACCGGCCCACGCCACCGTCGTCCGCGCGGCACTCGCGGCGGGCAGGCACGTCGTCTCCGAGAAGCCCCTCGCCCGCACCGACGCCGACGCCGACGACCTCGTCGCCCGGGCGGCGGACGCGGGCCTGCAGCTCTACCCGGCGCACGTCGTCCGCTGGTTCCCCGCGTACCGGCGGCTGCACGAGGCCGTCACCACGGGCCTCCTGGGCGACCTCGCCGTCCTGCGCTTCTCCCGCTCCGGGGCGTTCCCGACCCGAGTCGCGTGGTTCGGCGACCGGGCACAGTCCGGCGGCATCGTGATGGACCAGATGATCCACGACCTCGACATCGCCCGCTGGGTCGCCGGTCCGGTCACCCGGGTGTCCGCCGTCACCGTCCGCACGGGCGACGACGAGCACCCGGTCGAGGCCGCGCACGTCCTCCTCACGCACGCGTCCGGCGCGATCAGCCACGTCGCCGGACTCTGGGGACCACCGCACCTGGCCTTCAGCACGGAGTACTCGGTGACCGGCACGCGCGGCAGCCTGTCGCACTCGTCCCTCGCCGAGGAGGACACCCGCGCCGACCTCGCGACCCCGACCGCCGTCGACGGGTTCCTGCCGTCCGTCGACCCCGCCGAGGACCCGTACGCCCTCGAGCTCGCGGACTTCGTCGCCGCGTTCGACGGCGGGCCGCTCCCCCGCGTCAGTGCGGCGGACGGTGCCGTCGCGGTGCGCCTCGCGAACGCCGCCCTGGCGTCGATCGCGTCCGGACAACCCGTGGAGGTGACGCTGTGACCCTCCGCGTCGGCGTCCTGTCCTTCGCCCACACGCACGCGATCGGGTACCTCTCGGCGCTCGCCGCGATGCCCGACGTCGAGGTGCGCGGGACGGACCCCGGCGGCGTCTCGACCGGCACGACCCTCGGCGAACTCCGGGGCGCCGACCTCACCGGAGCGCTCGGCGTCGACCACGCCGACACGGTCGACGACCTCCTCGCCTGGGGACCGGACGCCGTCGTGGTCACCAGCGAGAACGCGCGGCACCGCGAGTTCGTCGAACGGGCAGCCGCCGCTGGCGCACACGTGCTCTGCGAGAAGCCGCTCGCCACCTCGTGGGAGGACGGCCTCGCGATCCGCGACGCCGTGCAGCGCGCCGGGGTCACGCTGATGATGGCCTACCCGGTGCGGTTCGCGTCGGCGTTCGACCGGTTGCGGGCCACGCACGCGTCGGGTGCGCTCGGCACGGTGTTCTCGGTCCGTGGCGCGAACAACGGCATGCTGCCGCTCACGCGCGACTGGTTCACGGACCCGGCGCTGAGCGGCGGCGGCGCGATCGTCGACCACGTCGTGCACGTCGCCGACCTCGTCGACGGGCTGACCGGCGCGCGACCGGTGTCCGTCACCGCCGTCGCGAACCGCGTGCTGCACGCCGAGCGCGCACGGGCCGAGACGGCCGGGCTCGTGACGGTGACCTACGACACCGGGATGGTCGTCGCGATCGACTGCTCATGGAGCCGCCCGGACACGGCGCCGGCGTGGGGCGGCCTGACGCTCGACGTCGCGGGGACGGGCGGCACGGTGTCGGTCGATTTCTTCGGCGCGGCGGCCAGGGGGCTCGACGCGGTCGGCGGCCGGCCGATCGAACTGCGGTACGGGGCGGACCACGACGTGCCGATGCTGCGGACGTTCCTCGACGCGGTGCGGGACGGCGTGCAGCCCCAGCCCGACGTGCGGGTCGGGTTGCGGACGCTGTCGATCGTCCTCGCGGCACAGGAGTCGGTGCGGACCGGCAGGACGGTGCCCGTCCCGACGGCGTGAGCGACGCGTCGCCCGGCGACCCCACTGCGGACGGGAGGCGCGTGGCGGCCCCGACCCGCGCCTCCAGTCCGTCACACGGCCGGCCGGGAGGCGCGCGACCGGCTCGACCCGCGCCTCCGGTCCGCCACCCGGCCGGGCGGGGCATGCTGGACGCATGACCCTCGAGGAGTACGCCAACTCGTTCGGAGCCGCCGCCGACGCCTACGAGCGCGGGCGGCCGGGGTACCCGGACACGGCGGTCGACTGGCTCCTGCCGGCGGACACCCGACTCGTCGCCGACGTCGGCGCGGGGACCGGCAAGTTCACGCGGAGCCTCGTGGGACGCGCCGCCGAGGTCGTCGCCGTCGAACCGGACCCGGCGATGCGCGACCGGCTCACCGCGGTGCTGCCCGACGTGCGGGCGCTCGCGGGGACCGGCGAGTCGATCCCCCTGGCCGACGGGAGCGCCGACGCCGTGACCTTCGCGCAGGCGTGGCACTGGGTCGACCCGGTGCGGGGGTCGCAGGAGGTGGCCCGGGTCCTCCGCCCCGGCGGCGTGCTCGGTCTGGTGTGGAACGTCCGCGACGAGACCCGGCCCTGGTCCGCCCGGATCAGCGCGATCCTGTCCCAGCCCGAGTCGCGGGCGAGCGTCCAGAGCGCGCCGGTCGTCGGAGCACCGTTCGACGGCGGCGCCGTCGAGCACGAGCGGTTCCCGTGGGTGCACGAGCAGGACCGGTCGGCGTTCCTCGACATGGTCGCCTCCCGCAGCTACGTCATCGTGCTGCCGCCGGACGAGCGCACCGCCCTCCTCGACCGGGTGCGGCGCGTGCTCGACGACGATCCGGAGACCGCCGGGAGCGCGACCGTCCCCGTCGGCTACACCACGTACGTGCACCGGTACGTGCGTCCCTGAGCCGCAGCCGCGCTACGCTCGTGGCGATGCGCGCGACCGTGCGGGACGTGGCTGCCCTCGCCGGGGTGTCGCCGAAGACCGTCTCCAACGTCATCAACGGCGGCGTCGTGGTGCGCCCGGAGACCCGCGCACGGGTCGAGCAGGCACTCGCCGAGCTCGACTACGTGCCGAACCTGTCCGCCCGGGGTCTGCGCAACGGACGCTCGGGCGCGATCGCCCTGACGCTCCCCGAGATGGCCAGCGCGTACTCGGCCGAACTCGCGCAGTGGTTCGTCGAGCTGTCGCGGGAGCGCGGTTGGACCGTGCAGCTCGACCAGACCGCGAACGACCCCGCCCGCGAGCGTGACCTCGTCTCGCGTGCCCGGGCGCACCTCGTCGACGGGCTGATCCTCAACCCGGTGTCGCTCAGCGCGAGCGTGCTGGCCTCGACCGAGGGGCTGCCCCCGACCGTCGTCATCGGCGAGGTGGAGCCCGAGCACGTCGACCAGGTGCACGTCGACAGCCGTGCCGCGGCCGAGCAGGTGACGTCGTACCTCGTCGGCCGGGGCCACCGTCGGATCGCGATCGTCGGTGCCGCCCGTGACGTCGAGGCCACCGCGACGAGCGAGTTGCGGGAGCGCGGGTACCTCGCGGGCCTCGCGGCGGCGGGCATCGGTGCGGACCCGGAGCTGCGGGTCCCGCTGCCGGCGTGGTCGACCAGCGCGGCGGCGTCGGCGTTCGCGGCGTGGCTCGACGAGCACCCGCTGCCCGACGCGGTGTTCGCGTTCACCGACTCGATCGCGTTCGGGGTGCTGCACGTCCTCGCCGCACGTGGTGTGCGGGTCCCCGAGCAGGTGAGCGTGATCGGGTTCGACGACGTCGACGGGGCCGCGTACGCGATCCCCGCGCTGAGCACGGTGTCGTTCGACCGACGGGCGTTCGCGACGGCGGCGCTCGACCTGCTCACCCGGCGGATCGAGGACCGCGAGGCTCCGCCCGAGACCGTCGTGGTGCCGCACCGGATCGTCGAGCGCGCGAGCGTGGCCACGCGCTGACCGGGGCGGGCGGGCGGGTCCGGCGTACGCTCCGCCGCATGACCGCTGCTGACCCGTCGATGCCGACGCTCGCCGCCACCGTGCTGCAGTCGCCGGACCCCCTCGCGCTCGCCCGGTTCTACGGCGCGCTGACCGGCTGGACCGTCCACGAGGACGACCCGACCTGGGCGCGCATCCGCCCCGAGGACGGCCCGGGCCTCTCCGTGCAGTACGAACCCGCCTACGTGGCGCCCACGTGGCCCGGCACCGAGGACGCCCCCGGCATGCAGCTGCACCTCGACTTCCAGGTGGAGGACCTGCCGGCGGCGGTGACCAGGGCGGAGGGGCTCGGCGCTCGTCAGGCGGCGTTCCAGCCGCAGGAGGACGTCCGCGTGCTGCTCGACCCCGACGGACACCCGTTCTGCCTGTTCCTGCCGGGCGCCTAGGGATCAGGCCGGGGTCGGGCCAGGCCGGGGCTCGGCCGGGGGCGGGCCGGAGCTCGGCCGGGGGTCGGCCGGGGCCGGGTGGCCCGGATCCGCCGCGGCCAGCACCGCCGCACGCGTGCGCGGGTCGCCGAGGATGCGGAAGTGCCCGCCGACCGGGACCCGCACGTTCGTCGCCCCGGCGAGCGCACTGCCCTCGGGGATGAGCGTGTCGAAGACGCCGTACACGCTGGTGATCCGGGCGTTCGCGTCGAGCTCCCGTGCGAGGCCGGCGAGCACCGGGTCGCTCGACCGGAACGCCCGCAGGTGCCGGACGGGTGCGAGCCGCGCGTACCCGGAGCCCGCGAACGGCGTCGACACCGCCACCATGCGGTCGATCCGCGCGTGGTCGTCGAGGCGCGTCATCGCGTACTTCCCGATCAGCCCGCCCTTGCTGTGCGCGACGAGCAGGACGTCGCGGAGGTCGTGCTCGTCGAGGTACGCCAGCACCTCCGCCGCGGACTCCGGCACCGGTCGCAGGTTGTGCCGCAGCACCGGCAGCACGTGCACGGGGTGTCCGCGGTCGTGCAGGGCGTCCATGAGCGGACGCATGAAGTGCCAGGTCTCGTAGACGCCGGGCACGACGACGACGGGCTGGCCGTCGCCGCTCCGGTAGTCGTCGGCGGTCGTCGGCCCGAGGCTCCGCACCTGCCAGCGGATCGCGTACCACCAGTCGAGGACGGCCCACCGGGTGCGGCGGAGCAGGGAGACGTGGACGGGAGGCGCGGTGCGGTCCGTGCGCGTCCCGTCCGTCCCCGACGTGGTCGCCTCGGTCACCGCAGCCCCTCGAGGGTCTGCGCGCGGCGGAACTCCCCCACGAGCCGCGCGAACGCCACCGGCTGGCGCTCCTGCACGTGGTGCGGCCCCGGCAGCTCGACGAACGCGCCGCGCGGGGCGGTGGCGGCGACCCGGGCGGACCAGTCGTGGCGTGCGATCGGGTCCTCGGTGCCACGGACGACGAGCACCGGCTGCGCGAGCTCGGCGACGGTGTCCTCGAGGCGGTAGCGGAGCATCGGTCGGAGTTCCGGCACGTACTGCCGCACGCTCCGCAGGTAGTCGGTCACGAGGACGGCGTTCATCCGGGCGCCCTCGACGAAGCCGTCCCGCCCGAGGTCGAGCGCCTGCGTGAGCAGTCGGCGACGACCGGCGGCGATGACCGGACCGACGAGCACGACCGAGGCGACGACGTCCGGGTGCCGACGGGCCGCCTCGGCGACGACCTGCGTCCCCATCGACTGCCCGACGAGCAGGAGGTCCCCGGCCCCGCGGGACCGCACGGTGCGGACGACGAGGTCCCCGAGTTCCGTCATGGTGAGGCGCCGGCCGGCCGCCGGGAGCCCGCCGAAGCCCGGCAGGTCGACGCTCACGGTCCGGTGCGTCGCGGCGAGGGCCCGCTGCGACCGCGCGAACGACCGGTGCGACATCCCGATGCCGTGCACGAGCACGACCGTCGGGGCGAGGGCGTCGTGCACCCTGCCGGCCGGCGCGAGGGTGTGCAGGCGCACGGGGAGCCCGTCGATCCGGACGGTCTCGACTCTCGCGCGCACGATGCGAGGTTACGCGGACGGCGCTGTGCACAGTGACGCACCAGCGTCGTCATCGCCCGCACATAGGCGACCGGTCTGTACTCGTCCTCATGACCGAGCGCACCCCCGTGAACCCCGAGTCCCGCGAGTCCCGCGACGACGTGGACCCCGCAGCCCACCAGCCCACCACGCCGTACCCCGCCAGCCCGGCCGGCTGGGGCGCCGCACCGACGCCCACCTCGACCGCGACGCTCGACGCCCCGGCGCCGGCGCCCGAGCACCCGTACGCGACACCGGCACCCTCCGCGGGCTCGTGGAACCCGGGCGCCCCGAACGGCGCGACGCCCTGGTACGGCTCCGCGGCGACGCCCCGGCGCGGGCGCGGGCGCGGCCCGCGACCGCCGTGGTTCTGGCAGGTGCTGGCCGTCGGGGTCGGCCTCGCGGCGCTGCTGGTCGGTGGCGGCATCGGCTTCGCCATCGGACACGCGATCGGCGGCGGCACGAGCCAGTCCACGACGCAGGTGCCGGGTACGAACGGCGGCACGAACCAGTTCCCCGGCGGCGGCACCGGACAGTTCCCGGGCAACGGCACGCAGGGCGGGACCGGGACCGGCACCGGCACCGGCACCGGCACCGGCACCGGATCGGACACGAGCGGTTCCTCCGCGAACAGCTGAGGGCTACGCTCCGACCATGCGCAAGGTCACCGCTGGACTCTTCACGTCGGTCGACGGCGTCGTGCAGGACCCGTACACCTTCCAGTACGACTCCTTCGACGACGAGCTCGGTGCGGGCATGGGCGCGTTCATGGCCCGCACCGACACCGTCCTCCTCGGCAGGAACAGCTACCTGGAGTGGTCCGAGTGGTGGCCCGCCCACCCCGACGACCCCTTCGGCCAGTGGATCAACCCGATCGAGAAGCACGTGGCGTCCACCACGCTCGGCGACGACCTGGCGTGGGAGAACAGCACCCGGATCACGGGCGACGTCCCGGAGTTCGTCCGCGGGCTGCAGCAGCGGGACGGCGCCGACATCGCGGTGTGCGGCAGCGTCACCCTCGTCCGCAGCCTGTTGTTCGCGGGGGTCCTCGACGAACTGCAGCTCATGGTGCACCCAGCGATCGCCGGCTCGGGCCGCAGGCTCTTCGAGCCGACCGACCCTCCCACGCGCCTGCGCTTGGTCGACAGCACCGTGACGAGCAAGGGCAACGTCGTGAGCACCTACGCGCGGCTCGACGCCTGACGGAGGCGCACCGCGCCTCCACGCCGTCGAACGACTGTCCGAACCGCGCGTACCCTCGGTGGTGACCATCTCACCATCCGAGGAAGCCGGAGTCAGCATGCCCCAGGACACCCGCCCGCACGTCGTCATCGTCGGCGGTGGATTCGCCGGTGTCGCGGCCATGCGCGAGCTCGCCGACGCACCGGTGCGGGTCACCCTGGTCGACCGCCACGTCTACAACATGTTCCAGCCGCTCATGTACCAGGTGGCGACCGGTGGGCTGAACGCCGGCGACGTGACGTACTTCCTCCGGAGCCTCCGCGCGAAGCAGAGCAACGCCGAGTTCCGGCACGGGCTGCTCACCGGCATCGACCCGGTCGAGCGGGTCGCCGAGATGTCCGACGGCGAGCACCTGCACTACGACTGGCTGATCCTCGCGAACGGCGTGAACACGAGCTACTTCGGCACGCCCGGCGCGTACGAGTACGCCTACTCGATGTACTCCCGCTCGCAGGCGCTCCGCATCCGCGACGAGCTGTTCACCCGCCTCGAGGAAGCCGCAGCCAACCAGGGCCCCGACGAGATCAAGATCGTCATCGTGGGCGGTGGCGCGACCGGCGTGGAGATGGCCGGTGCGCTCGCCGAACTCCGCGACCAGGCCCTCGTCGGCGCGTACCCCGAGATCGAGCGCGGCAACATCTCGATCACCCTCGTGCACCGCAGCGGCGAGCTCCTCAAGCCGTTCGCCCCGCGGCTGCGTCGCTACGCGGCCAAGGTCCTCCGCAAGCGCGGTGTCGTCCTGCGCCTCAACACCGGCGTCTCCGAGGTCAAGCCCGACGGTGTGATGACGGCCGAGGGCGAGTTCATCCCGGCGTCGCAGGTCATCTGGGCGACCGGTGTGGCCGCGCACAAGGAGGTCTCCGGCTGGGGCATGCCGCAGACCCACGGCGGACGCATCCAGGTGAACGACGACCTCAGCGTGAAGGGCGTCGAGCGGATCTTCTCCGCCGGTGACATCGCCGCGCAGGACGACGCCCTCGCGCAGCTCGCCCAGCCGGCGCTGCAGGGTGGTCGTCACTCGGCGCGGCAGATCGTGCGGCTCATGGCGGGCAAGCCGACCGAGCACTTCAAGTACTTCGACAAGGGCACGATGGCGACGATCGGCACGAACGCCGCGGTGGCCCAACTCCGTGGGGGCATCACGATGGTCGGGCCAGTGGCCTGGGCGGCGTGGGTGGCCGTGCACATCGCGTCGCTGCTCGGCAACGGCAACCGGCTGTCGACGCTGTCGCACTTCTTCGTGCGGTACCTCTGGTTCATGCGGAAGCGGGCGATCCCGATCGTCGGCGACGTCCGGCCCGTGCGGCCGAACGGCGACCGCGAGCCCGAGCCCTGGCAGATGCAGAAGGCGGAGTAGGCGCGCGCGGGCGCCGCGCCCCGCGGGCGCGCCCCGCGCGCGCCGCGCGCCCACTTGGTGAGCAGAAATGGTCGGGTCCGGAGACGGGACCCGACCATTTCTGCTCACCAAGTGCGCGGTGGTCCGGACCGGCGGCGGTGGTCCGGACCGGCGACGGCCTGGAGGCGCGAGGCGGGGCCGCCACGCGCCTCCAGGCCGGCGGTGGGTCGCGCTACGCCACCCGCACGTCGGAGTAGGCGCCGGCGGCGATGTCCTCGAGCAGCCCCGGCCCGGTGGGCTCCCAGCCGAGGAGCTCGCGCGTCGCCTCGGACGTCGCCGACATCTCCATGCCGAAGAACTGCCCGATGAACCCGAAGTGCGACAGCGCGTCCTGCGGATCGATCGAGGTCACGGGCAGCCCGAGGGCGTCGCCGATGGCCTCGGCGATCGCCCGGGTCGGGATCGCGGTCTCGGCGACGGCGTGCAGCTTCGTGCCCGCGGGTGCGTGCTCGAGGCCGAGCCGGACGAGCCGCGCGGCGTCCGTGACGTGCACGGCCGCCCAGCTGTTGGTGCCGTCGCCGACGTAGCCGGACTCGCCCCGCTCCTGGGCGGCGGCGACGATCGCGGCGATGAACCCGTGGTCGCCGGTGCCGTGTGTGGTCGGGCTGAAGCGGGCCGCGATGGTGCGCACGCCCTGGTCGACGAAGTCGAACCCGCGGTTCTCGCTGCCGCCGCGCATGCTGTCCCCGCCGACGAACGGGCTGGGGTCCGCCTCGGTCGAGGGCCGGCCCTGTGCGAGTCCGGCGACGCCCGAGGCGACGACGAACGGCCGGTCGGTGCCGACGAGTGCCTCGCCGATGGTCTCGACCGCGGCGCGTTCGCTGGCGTTCGTGGCGGCCGGGTTCGCCCAGTCGTGCTTGTTCGCGAGGTGCAGGACCCCCTCGGACGCGGCGGCCCCGCGGCGGATGGCGTCGAGGTCGTCGAGGTCACCGCGGACGACGGCGACGCCCTTCGCCTCGAGCGCGGCGGCCGACGAGTCGGAGCGGGCGAGGCCGGTGACGGTGTGTCCGGCGGCGAGGAGCTCGTCGACGGTGTGGGAGCCGATCCATCCGGAGGCCCCGGTGACGAACACGTGCATGTGCTTTCCCTTCGCAGGTGTCCACGGCGGTGATGTCATGAACTGACATCACCGTAGCACTCGATGTCAGTCGCTGTCATCAGTAGACTGCGGACATGGCGAGATGGCAACCCGGGACCCGTGAGCGACTGCAGGCCACTGCCCTGCAGCTCTTCGCGGAGCAGGGGTACGACGAGACGACGGTCGCCGAGATCGCCGCCGCGGCCGAGGTCACCGAGCGCACCTTCTTCCGACACTTCGCCGACAAGCGTGAAGTGCTGTTCGCCGGGCAGGACGACTTCCTCGGCATGTTCACCACCCCGATCGAGGCAGCATCGGCCGGCACCCCGCCCTTCGACCTCGTCCGGCTCGCGCTCGACGCCAGCGGCGCGTTCTTCCCCGACGAGCGCCGCCCGTGGTCGCGCGCACGCCAGGGCATCATCGACGGCAACCCCGCACTCGGCGAACGGGAGCTCGGGAAGCTCGCGACCCTGAAGGTCCGACTGGGTGAGGTCCTGCGCGACCGCGGCGTCCCGGAGCCCGCCGCGACCATCGCCGCCGAGACCGCCGTCACCGTGTTCCACCTGTCGTTCGCGCAGTGGATCGCCGACGACGAGGACCGCCCGTTCGCCACCATCGCCCACGAACGGCTCGACGCCCTGACGACCCTGGTGCACCCCGGTCGTTGAGACGGCTCTTACCTTCCGCGAGCATCATGTAACGATCCGGTCACGGCCCGACGGCCCGTGACCCCATCGACAGCATCGCGCAGGAGGCGTCCGTGGCCATCACCACGACCTCGCCGGAGCGGACCCGCACGACATCCGCACCGGCCGACACCGACGGCAGGCACGCACGACCGACGCCCCCGCCGCCGCTCACGAACCGTGCTCCGGCGCTCGACGGGCTCCGGACGGTCGCGATCCTCATCGTGATCCTCTACCACCTGCACGTGCCGCAGTTCGAGGGCGGGTTCATCGGCGTGACGGTGTTCTTCGTGCTCTCCGGGTTCCTCATCTCGACGCTGCTCCTCGGCGAGCACCGCCGCACCGGGCGCATCCGGCTCGGCTCGTTCTGGACGAAGCGGCTCCTCCGCCTCTACCCGGCACTGCTCGCGCTCGTCATCGTCGGCCTCGCGCTGTGGAACTGGGTCGGCGACTACAAGGGCGCCTCGTTCTCCCCCGGCGAGGCGGCGTTCATCGCGCTGAGCTACACCGGCAACCTCTTCCGCTCGTACTGGGACACCACGCAGGGCGTCTTCGCGCACACGTGGAGCCTGTCGATGGAGGAGCAGTTCTACCTCGTCTGGCCGCCCGTCCTCGTGCTCCTGTTCGCACTGCGGTCGCGTCGGCGCTGGCTGATGACCGGGCTCGGCGTCGTGATCGTCGGTGCCGCAGCGGCGTCGTGGCTGAGCTACCGGACGCCGAACAGCGGCGCGACCCCGGACGTGTACTTCTCCCCCGTGCTCGGCGTCGTGCCGCTGGCGACCGGGTGCCTGCTCGCACTGCTCCTCGACGACGAGCGCTTCCGGACGTGGGCCGCCGGGATCGCCGGACACGTCGGCACCTGGCTCGGCATCGGGCTGCTCGCCGCGGTGCAGTTCTGGATCGACGACGACTGGACGCAGCACGCCTGGTCGTTCGGCGTCGTGCTCCCGGTGACCGGGCTGATCTCGGCGCTGCTCATCGGCGGCCTGGTGTCGGTGCGGTCCCCGCTGTCGGCCGCGCTCGCGTGGACGCCCGTGTCGTGGTTCGGTCGTCGCGTGTCGTACTCGGCGTACCTCTGGCACCCCGTGGTCATCGCGCTGCTCGGCACGTTCGCGATCGGGGCGTGGGGCAAGGTGTGGCTGGTGGGGGCGGCCCTGCTGGTCGCGGTCGGGGCGGCCTACGCGGTCGAGGTGCCGGTCGAGCGGCTGCGGAAGCGGTTCCGTGAGGCCCGACGGTTGGTCGCCGCGGACCGGTCCGCTCGCGAGACGGCGGACGCGACCGCCTGACGGACGGGCGGCGCGGGTCGGCCCCGCACCGCGCCTCCCGACCCACGGTCTGCCGGACGCGCGACGACCGACGGCGCGTGCACCGCGCCTCCCGACCCGCGGTCTGCCGGACGCGAGACGACCGACGGCGGCCGCACCGCGCCTCCGGGGTCCGCGTCAGCGGGTGCGACGGGGGCGTCCGACCAGCAGTCCGACGGCGCCGACCACGAGCACCAGCGCGACGACCACCGGCAACCGGAAGGCGAGCTCGGTGACGATCCCGGCGACGCCACCGCCGCCGAGGAGCACCCGACCGACCATCCCGAGCACGGCGAGGACGACGATCGCGCCCGTGGCCACCACGACCACGGCCTCCCACCGAGCGACCGGTGGCATCCGACGCGGCGTGCTCCGTCGCCACCACACCACGGCCGCGACGACGAGCCCGAGCAACCCGAGCACGCTCGAACCGTCCTGCACGCCGGCCCAGACCGGGTAGGCCGCCGGGCCCTCGCGGAGGAACGGGATCGCCTGCACCGCCCACCCGGCCTGGTGCGAGAACGCGTCCCACACGACGTGCGTCACGCTCCCGACGAGACAGGCGACGACGACCGCGATCGCCCGGCGGACCGGCCGGTCCCCGGCACGCGGAGGGGCCGACCAGCTCGCCGGAAGCCGCTCGCGCACGCCCGGCACGGCCTCCGCCCACGCCGGCCGCACCAGGTACCACCAGGCCACGAGGACGACCAGCGCGACCACCAGGTCGATCGTCACCACGCCCACCCACGAGTGCGCCACGACGTAGGGCGGCAGGAACGGCGCGAACAGGACGGCGTCCGGCGCCATGGCTCCGACGGCGACCGCCGCGACGGGCAGCGGGGTGCGGCGGGCGGCCAGGGCGACGACCGCGTGGCTGACGGTGAAGGGCACGACCCCAGCATCGCGGACGGCCCCGGCGGAGCGCTTCGGTCGAGCGGATGACCCCGGGGCGCCGATCGGCTGGGCGGGCGCTGCGTCGACCGTCCGTAGGCTCGGGCCGTGACCACGGAGCGCGTCGACGTCCTCGTCGTCGGCGGTGGGCCCGTCGGCCTCTTCGCCGCGGCGCTCCTCGCGGCCCGCGGGCTCGAGGTCGTGGTGTGGGAACGGCGCGAGGGGGCACCGACCGGGTCCCGCGCGATCGGGATCCACCCGCCGTCCCTCGACGCGTTCGCCGCGATCGGGCTGGACGGGCCGGTCCTCGCCGAGGCCGTCCGGGTCCGCCGCGGGGTCGCGCGCAGCCGTGGCCGGGAGCTCGGCGCCCTGACGTTCGACAACGCGTCGGCCACGCACCCGTACGTCGCGACGCTCGACCAGCACCGGACCGAGGCCCTGCTGCGGGAGCGTCTCGCCGCGGCAGCGCCGGACGCGCTCCGGACCGGCACGGTGCTCTCGGCGCTCGAGCGGCACCCGGACCACGTCGACGCGGTCGGGACCGGCCCCGACGGCGCGGTGGCCGTGCGGGCCCGGTTCGTCATCGGGGCGGACGGCTCGCGGAGCACCGTGCGGGACCTGCTCGGCATCGCCACCACCGGTCGCGACTACCCGGACCGCTACGCGATGGGGGACTTCGCCGACGTCGAGGACCCCGCTGCCCGGAAGGACGCGCTCGTCGACGTCGGACCGGCCGGCGTGGTGGAGTCCTTCCCGTTGCCCGGCGACCGTCGTCGGTACGTCGTGCTCCTGGCGTCCTCGGACGATCCGTCGCCGAGTGCCGCGGACCTCGCGGCGATCGTGGCGGCACGCACCGGTGTCCGGCCGGACCCGACGTCCTGCAGCATGCGCAGCGGGTTCGGTGTCCGACGCCGGGAGGCCGAGCGGGTCGGCGTCGGCCGGGTCGTCCTCGCCGGGGACGCGGCGCACGAGATCAGCCCGATCGGCGGGCAGGGCATGAACCTCGGGTGGCTCGACGCGGCCGAGCTCGCGCCGCTCCTCGCGGAGGCGGTCGCCTCGGGCAGCGCCGGCCCGTGGCCGGAGTACGCGCGGCGGCGGCAGGCGGTCGCGCGGCGGGCGGCGCGGCAGGCGGAGGTGAACATGGCGCTCGGACGTCCGTTCGGCCGTCCGTTCGGCAGGGTGGGGGCGGCCGGACGGGAGGCGCTGCTCCGGACGGTCCTGTCCCTCCCGACCGCGGATGCGCTGGCCGGTGTGTACGCGATGCGGTGGGCGTGACGGGTCACGGAGGTGCGCGGGCGCTGGTGCGTGCGCGGTGGCTGGTCGCGCGGGCCGGTCGCGC
>NZ_MJGQ01000015.1:334442-344021 GCF_001865095.1 Curtobacterium sp. MCBA15_013
CGGGCCGGTCGCGCGGGCCGGGCGCGCGGGTCGGGCGCGCGGGCGGGGCGCGCGGGCGGCGGGTCAGGCGACCAGGCGGGCGCCGGCGAGGCCGAGCTCGACGACGAGCACGAGCGACGACGCGATGACGAGTCGGAACAGCACCCGCGATGCCCGCCCGGCCAGCACGAGCCGCACCCCGACCCCGGCGAGCGCGACGACCACGACGGTCCCGAGCACCGCGAGCACCACCCCCACGCCCCGGACCGGATCGTCCCCGAGCACCTGACCACCGAGCACGAGCAGCGCCGCCACGACGAGCGACCCGAACGCCGTGACGCCCGCGCCCCGGAGCCCGAGCCGGTGCGGGAACCCCCGGACGCCGGTGGCCGCGTCGTCGACCAGGTCCGGCAACACGTTCGTGCAGTGGATCGCCACCCCGAACACCGCGCCTGTCGCGATCGCCCACCACGCCGGCCAGTCGCCGTCCCGCCCGGCCGAGACCGCCACGACCGGGAGCAGCCCGAACGCGACCACGAACGGCACGACGGACCAGACCGTGCGCTTGAGCCCTGCGTCGTACGCCCACCCCGCGGCCACGAGCACGAGGTGCGCGACGGCGGCGACCGGCCCGAGGAACACCGACAGGACGACGGACGCCCCGGCGGTGCCGAACGCCGCGCGACGGACCGTGCCGACGGCGATCGACCCCTGCGCCACGGGCTTGTCCGTCCTGCCGACCGCCCGGTCGCGGTCGGCGTCGATCCAGTCGTTCGCGAGCCCGATCGAGAGCTGCCCGGCGACGACGGTCAGGGCGACGAGGACGACCGTCCACCACGCGTGCCCGACCGCCACGGCGATCACCGTCGCGAGCACGGTCACGGTGACGGTGGGCCCCGGGTGCGACGACGCGAACAGCAACCGTGCGGTCGAGGGTCGGCGTGGCCGGGTCACAGGTGCCAGCGTACGTCCGGCACACGCCGAGTCACTCGACTCAGGCCCGCCGGACGCAGTCGAGCCGTTCCGGGAGCCTCGTGAAACCCGCCGCCCGGTAGGTCGCGACGGCGCTGCCGAGGTCGCTCGGGGTGCAGACCCACGCGATCGACGCTCCCGCCTCGCGGAGCATCGCCGCACCGGCGACGCAGATCGCGGTCCCGTGCCCCGCACCGCGGTGGGCGGCGTGGACGCCGAGCGGCTCGATGAGTCCGGGACGGCCGCGACCGGCCGACCAGACCGTGATCCCGGCGACCGGTTCTCCGGCGTCGTCCCTGCCGAGCAGACAGCGAGCCTCCGCGAACGGTGCACCGGCGGACATCGCCCTCCAGCGCTCGTCGGTGAACGACCCGTTGTCCCAGGCCGAGCGGTGGACCGCCGTGAAGTCGGACGTGTCCGCGCCGTGCACGATCTCGACGTGCAGCGACGACCCGCGTGCTCCGACCGGCGCGGCCAGGTCGAGGGACAGCGGCGTCCAGGACTCGCCGGCGCCCCATCCCGCAGCGTGCAGCGCTCCGCGCAGGGCGGTGCCGTCCGGTACCTCGATCGACGCAGGGCCGCTCGGGAGCACGCCGGTGCCGGGGTCGGAGGCGTCGGCCGCCAGGGCGCGCGCGAGGTCCGGGTCCGTCCAGCGCTCGGGCGCCACCGTCATGCGGAGCGTGGTCGGTCCGTCGAGGAATCCGACGGCGACGATCTGCCCGTCGACCTCCCAGAGGCGCACCGCACGCGCGACCGCGTCCGCCCCGTGGCGCCACGCCCACCCGAGGTCGCCGGGGTGGAGCTGCACGAGTGCGTCGTCGCGCTGCCACGACCGCAACGCCGCCAGGCCCCGAGCGAGTTCGGACGGCGATGGTGACCGCACCACGGTGTCCACGTCCACGTCCACGTCACCCGGCCGCCGGGACCTCCGCGCCGAACCGGTCGACGAGCTCGCGCTTGAGCACCTTGCCGCTCGGGCCGAGGGGCAGCGCGTCGAGGACGTGCACCGCCCGGGGGTACTTGTAGGCAGCGATCTCGGCGGCGACGAAGTCGATCAGCTCCTGCGGCGTCGCCGTCGCCTCGGCACGGAGCACCACGGCGGCCTCGACCTCCTGCCCGTGCAGCTCGTGCGGCACACCGAACACCGCGGCCATCGTGACGTCGGGGTGGGTCGCGAGGACCTCCTCCACCTGCCGCGGGTACACGTTGTAGCCGTTGCGGATGATCATGTCCTTCGTCCGGTCGACGATCGTCAGGTAGCCGTCGTCGTCCTTCGTCCCGAGGTCGCCCGTCCGGAACCACCCGTCGACGATCGCGGCCGCGGTGTCCTCGGGACGGTCGAGGTACCCGTTCATGAGGTTGTGCCCGCGGATGACGAGTTCACCGATCTCGCCGTGGGGCAGCATCACGATCGCGTCGTGCTGCTCCGGGTCGGCGATCTCGACGTCGACGCCCCACACGGGGGTGCCGATCGTGCCGGGGCGCGGCGGCCGTCCGACGTGGTTGAAGGTCGCGACCGGCGAGGTCTCGGTGAGGCCGTAGCCCTCGTGGATCGGCGCGTCGTAGACGTCCTGGAACCGCTCGAGGACCGCCAGTGGCAGCGAGGCGCCGCCGGAGATCGCGTACCGCAGCGTCGGACGGGCATCGGAACGGGTCGCCGCGTCGAGCAGCGCCATGTACATCGTCGGGACGCCCATGAAGATGCCGCACCCGTGCTCGACCATCGCGGCGAGCGCCGTGTCGCCGTCGAACTTCGGCAGCATGACGATCGTCGCGCCGACCCGGAAGCCGGTGTTCATCGTGCAGGTCTGCCCGAAGGTGTGGAACAGCGGCAGGGCGCCGAGCAGGACGTCCCCGCGGTGCATGTCGAACGTCGTCATCAGGTTCGTGTTGACCTGTTCGAGCAGCGAGAAGTGCGACCCCTCCGCGCCCTTGGGCTTGCCGGTGGTGCCGCTCGTGTAGAGGATCGTCGCGGTGTCGAACGGGTGCCGGGGGACGTAGGTGTCGAGTGGTTCGGCCTGCTCCGCGAGCGCTTCGAGTCGGTCCGGCGAGTCGGCCGGGGCGAGCACCGTCACCACGTCGACCTCGGCGAGCTCGGCACCGGCCGCGCCCTCGCCGAGCAGCGGTGCGGCGCAGACGAGCAGCGAGGCGCCGCTGTCACGCAGGACGTACTCGATCTCGCGTCGCTTGAGCAGCGCGTGCACGGGGACCGCCACGGCGCCGAGCGCGAGGGTCGCGTAGTAGACCCGCGGGAAGTCCTCGACGTTCGGGACGAGCATCGCCACACGGTCGCCCGGTCCCACGCCGCGGGCCCGCAGCGCACCGGCGTACGCGAGCGTCTGGCTCCAGAGCTCGGCGTAGGTGGTGTGCCGGTCGCCGACGATGACGGCGACGTCGTCCGGGTACCGCGCTGCGGACTCGGCGAGGATCGCTGCGACCGAGGCGGTGGCGCTGGTGTGGTGGGTGGCGGTCATGACCGGTCTCCGTCTCCGTCGACGACTCCGTGGACGACTTCTCGGCCCGATCCTACGGCCGCGGTCGCTCTCGGATCCGGCCCCCGTTCAGGCGGGAGCCCGCACGCCCAGACGCCGCCTGCCCACCACGCCCGACGCCAGCGCGATGCCGAGCAGCACCACGAGTCCCCCGATCGGCTCGTTCCACCGGACGTGCTCGCCGAGGACCAGCACGCCGAGCACCACCCCGACGACGGGCGTCAGGTAGGTGACCGTCGAGGCGCGACCCGCTCCCCACGCCTGCACCAGCCGCGTGTTCCAGGCGTAGGCCAGCCCCGTGCCCACGCAACCGAGTGCGACCATCGCCCCCACGATCCTCCAGTCCAGCCGTACCGGACCCGTGGCGATGACGGGCGCGACCAGCAGGAGCAGTCCGGAGGCCAGCGTCAGCTGCACCGTCGCGAGCGTGACCGGGTCGTACGCGCTGCCGACCGCCACCCGGCGCAGGTACGCGAGGCCGATGCCGTAGCACGCGGTCATCCCGAGCAGCGCGACCTGCCCCGGCACGCTCGCCAGGACCTCCGGGTCCCCGATGACGTTCCACGGACCGACCAGCACCAGGACGCCGACGATCCCGAGCACGATGCCCGCGACCTGCCGTCCGCGGAGCCGCTCGGACGGCACGAGCACCGCGAGGGCCGCCAACGTCATGATCGGCGTCGTCGCGTTGTAGATGCTCGCGAGACCGGACGGCACGGTCTGCTCCGCCCACGCCATGAGCGACGACGGCACCGCGTTGAGGAACACCGACACCACGAGCAGGTGTCCCCAGACCCGTGGCTCCCGCGGCCAGCGCCGGCGGGTCGCGAGCAGGACCGCGACGAGCGTGAGCGCGCCGAGGACCGTGCGCACCGTGGCGACCTGCTGCGGTGCGAGCCCGTCGAGCCCGATCTTCGCGAACAGGAAGCTCGAGCCCCAGGTCAGTGCCACGAGGAGGTAGAGGACCGCGTTCATGTCGCCTAGTGTCGACATCCTCGGCGCATGCGGCAAACGCATGTCGCTCATGAACGGATGAGGAAGACGCATGACCGTCTCGGTGCCCCAGCTGCGCGCGTTCGTCGCCACCGTCGACGCCGGCTCCTTCACGGGTGCGGCGTCCACGCTCGGCGTCGGGCAGTCCGCCGTGTCGCACGCCCTCGCCGGGCTCGAGCGCGAGGTGGGCGGTCCGGTGGTCCGGCGCGGGGCGGCCGCCGTCACGACGCCTCTCGGCGACCGTCTGCTGGCCCACGCCCGCAGCGTGCTCGCCTCCGTCGAGGCCCTGGAGGCAGTGGTCCGGCCCGCCACGGCGCGCGGCACCGTGCGCCTCGCGGCCGTCCCCACCGTCTGCCAGGGCCTGCTGCCGCGGCTCCGCGAGCTGTGGGCGGTGACGCTGCCGGACGTGGACGTGCAGGTCTACGAAGGAGACGACGACGAGATGCCCGAGTGGCTCGAGGCCGGCACGGTCGACGCCGCCGTGCTCGTCGACCCGACGCCGGTGCCACCGGGTGGTGTGGTCGTCGCGCAGGACGAGATGGCCGCGGTGGTCCGCCGCGACCACCCGCTCGCCGACCTCCCCGCGCTGACGCTCGACGACCTGCACGAGGACGGGCTCGTCGCGGGCGGTGGCGGGTGCGAGCACCAGATCCAGCGGCTGCACGAACTCGACGGGCAGCCGTTCCGCTACGCCCACCGGGTGCGGGAGATGAGCACCATGTTCGGGATGATCGAGCGGGGCGAGGGCGTGTCCATCGTGCCGACGCTCGGTCGGGTGATGCTGCCGCCGGACCTCGTCATGGTGCCGATGGCCCGGCGACTCTCACGGACGCTCGTGCTGAGCGGGCCGACGTCCCGCGAGTGGCACCCGCTGGCGAGGGCGCTCGTCGACGCGGTCTGACCCGCTACCGCAGGTTGCATTTGCAAGTGCAACCGCCGTACGGTGGCAGTGGACTGCACACCGCAGCCGTACTGACGAACGGAGGCCGCCATGCACGCCGTGACCACCACCGGTCGAGCGGTACCGATCGACGAGGTCGCGCGGCACGAGGCAGCGGACGTCGTGTCCGCAGCCGGCGACCGACGGGTGACCACCGTCACGATGGCGCTCGACGACGGCTCCTCGATCGCTCTCCCCAGCAGACTCGGCACCTTCCTCGCCGACCTCGTCGAGAGCATGGCCGGCGGCGCAGCAGTGTCGACGAGGGTGCTCCCCGACGAGATGACCACGACCGTCGCGGCCGACGTCATCGGGGTCTCGCGGCCGACCCTCGTGAAGATGATCGATCGCGGCGAGATCGCGGCGCACCGCGTGGGCACGCACCGGCGCCTCCGACGCGACGACGTCCTCGCGGCGCGCGCTGCACGACGGCGCGAGCGTCAGGCCGCTGCACAGGAGCTCCTCGAAGCAGGCGAGGCGTTCGACTGACACCGCGCGGACCGCTACGGTGTGAAATGTGATGCTCCAGCGGGTGTTCGTCGACGCGAACGTGCCCTGCAGCAGGACGCTGCGCGACTGGACCTGCCTCCTCCGGCTTCGCACCGACGGGATGTTCCAGCTGCACACGACGGAGGACGTGCTCGCCGAGACCATCCGGACCCTCCGCCGGAAGCACCCCACGCTCCCGGGCGGGGCAGTGACCCGACTGCGCGCAGCGGTCCTCGGCGCGGTGGACGAGCTCGTCGAGGACTTCGACGCCACGGTGGCGTACGGCGGATCGGACCCGGACGACCGCCACGTGCACGCAGCCGCCGAGGCATGTCGCGCCCACGTCCTGCTCACCGATGACCGCGGATTCGCCTCGGACGACGCCGCGAACGACGAGGTGTACCGCTCGGACGACTTCTTCGTGCTCGTGGACGACTCGGCACCGGCGGCGGTGCGTGACGTGGTGCGTCAGCAGACGCGCTACTGGGCATCACGTCCGGACGAGAAGCGCCGCGGGCTCGCCGTCGCGCTGCGCGACGCGGGGTGCCCCGCGTTCGCCGCCCGGGTCGAGTCACACCTGCGGGTCCTCGCCGGCGGGGAACGGGCCGCACCGGAGCGCATCCGCTGACCCGGCACCGAGGTGGCGTCGGCAGGATGGGGCGATGGCCGAGACGCACGTGAAGACCTTTGCCTCCCCCGACGAGGCCGCCGCCGAGGCAGCCGGGCTGGACTGGCTCGCCGAGGCCGAACCCGACGGCGGCACCCGGATCGCCCGCGTGCTCGGTCGACCCCGCCCGACGGTCCTCGACCTCGAGCTGATCCCGGACGGTTCGCCGTCGACGCGGCAGGCCGAGCGGTTCGGGCGGTCCCTGGCGCACACCCACGCCGCGGGCGCCGAGCACTGGGGCGCGCCGCCCTCCGGCTGGCCGACGGACACACCCCTGCGGATGGGACGCTCCCGCACGCCGTTCGTCGCCGCGGCGGACGCGCCGGCGACCTGGGGCGAGTTCTTCGCGGAGTACCGGATCCGCGACTTCGTCCGCCGCATCGTCGACGCCGGCGGGTTCGACCACGCCCAGGCAGCTGTGTTCGACCGGGTCGCCGACCGGGTCCACGACGGGACGCTCGGGTCCCCGCAGCCGAGGCTCGTCGGTGACCGGCCGGCGAGACTGCACGGCGACCTCTGGGCGGGCAACGTGCTCTGGCCGACGGACGCGGACCCGGTGGACGGGACGACGCCCACGGGAGCGGTGCTCATCGACCCCATCGCGCACGGCGGGCACGCCGAGACGGACCTGGCGCTCCTCGGGCTCTTCGGACTCCCCCGGCTCGAGGCCGTGCTCGCCGCCTACGACGCCGAGTCCCCGCTCGCCGCCGGGTGGCAGGAGCGGGTCGAGCTGCACCAGCTCGCGCCGCTGCTCCTGCACGTGTTCCTGTTCGGCGGCTCGTACACGGGGGCGGCGCTGCGCGCGGCGCAGCGGTACGCGTGAACTGCGCGCCGCGCGTCTTAGGGCGCGCATAGCCGACGCAGGGTGACAGTCGGGGAACGCCCGGAATCCTCACTGCCATGACCACGTACCCGATACCCGTGACCGATCGACGCGAGACCGCGCGCACCGACGCGCGGGATCGGCGCCGCAAGCCCGTCGCCCGCCTGTTCCTCGGCGAGCGCGAGGACGCCCGCTGGCTCCGGCCCGCGTTCTGGGCGCTCCTCGCCGTGACCGCCGTGGTGTACCTCTGGGACCTCAGCGTCTCCGGGTACGCGAACAGCTTCTACGCCGCCGCCGTGCAGGCCGGCACGAAGTCGTGGGAGGCGTTCTTCTTCGGCTCCCTCGACTCGTCGAACTTCATCACGGTGGACAAGCCCCCGGCCTCGCTGTGGGTGATGGTGCTGTCCGCCCGGCTGTTCGGCTTCTCGAGCTTCAGCCTCCTGCTCCCCCAGGCCCTCATGGCCGTCGGGTCCGTCGCACTCGTGTGGGGCACGGTCCGCCGCACGCTCGCCCGGCTCGGGGCCACCACGGCGAACGTCGGCGCGCTGCTCGCGGGCTTCGTCGTCGCGGCGACCCCGGCCGCCGCGCTGATGTTCCGGTTCGACAACCCGGACGCGCTGCTCGTCCTCCTCATGACCGCCGGCGCGTACTGCACCGTGCGGGCGCTCCCGAGGGGCAGCTGGAAGTGGATCGCCCTCGCCGGGGTCGCCCTCGGGTTCGCCTTCCTGACGAAGATGCTGCAGGGGCTGCTCGTCCTGCCGGCGTTCGGCCTCGTCTACCTGTTCGCCGCTCGCACCACCTGGGGCAGGCGCGTCGTCGGCCTGCTCGTCGCCGCCGGGTCCCTCGTCGTCGCCGCCGGCTGGTGGGTGGTCGCCGTGTGGCTGTGGCCCGCCGAGTCCCGCCCCTACATCGGCGGCTCGACGAACAACACCGTGCTCGACCTCGTGTTCGGCTACAACGGCCTCGGTCGGATCTTCGGCGGCTCGGGCAACGGCGGCGGAGGCGGCGGCATGACCGGCGGCACCGCGGGCGGTTCGTTCGGCGGCTCGACGGGTCTGAACCGGCTGTTCTCGTCCGAGATGGGCCTCGAGATCTCGTGGCTCCTGCCCGCCGCACTCATCGCGCTGATCGTCGGCCTGGTCGTCGTCGGCCGCCGTCACCTGGCCGACCCGGCCCGCGCCGGACTCGTGCTCTGGGGTGGCTGGCTGCTCGTCACCGGACTCGTCTTCTCGTACATGTCCGGCACGATCCACCCGTACTACACGGTCGCGCTGGCCCCGGCGATCGCCGGACTCGTGGGCACCGGCGGCGCGCTGCTCTGGCACGCCCGCGAGCGCTTCACCGGCCGCATCGGTCTCGCCGCCATGATCGGCGTCACGGCCTTCTGGGGCTGGTGCCTGCTCAACGAGAACCCGACGTGGCTGCCCTGGCTCCGCTGGGTGATGCTGGCCGGCGGCCTGCTGTCGGCAGCGCTCGTCGTGATGGGCAGCGTGCCGTCGCTCCGCAGGCTCGTCACGATCGGCGTCCTCGCCGGCACCCTGTTCGGGCTCAGCGGCACCACGGCCTACGCCCTCGCCACGACGACCGTCGCGCACTCCGGTTCGATCCCGAGCGTCGGTCCGGCGGGCAGCAGCACCGGCGGCATGGGCGGCGGTGGCACGGGTGGCATGCCAGGAGGCGCGGGTGGACCCGGCGGGTCGACCTCCGGTTCCGAGAGCGGCGGCTCCAGCACCGACGACGGCTCCCAGCAGGGTCCCGGCGGGACCCCGCCGGAGGGCATGACCGGCGAGGCGCCCGGCGACTCCGCCGGTGGCACCACCGAGGGCTCGACCGACGGCGCCCCGAGCGGCATGGGCGGTGGCGGGTCGACGACCTCGTCGGCGTTGCAGAAGCTCCTCGAGGCGTCCGACGCGAAGTGGGCCGCGGCCGTCAACGGCTCGCAGTCGGCCGCACAGCTCGAACTCGACACCGACACCGACACCGCCGTGATGGCGATCGGCGGGTGGTCGAGCGACCCGGCGCCGACGCTCGCCCAGTTCAAGGCGTACGTCGCCGACGGGGACATCGGGTACTACGTCTCCTCCGGCTCCGGTGGCGGCGGGATGGGCGGCGGTTCGTCCACGGCGTCGGCCATCCAGGAGTGGGTCGCCGCGAACTACGAGTCCACGACCGTCGGCGGCCAGACCGTCTACGACCTGAGCAGCACGAAGTGATCGACGACGAG
>NZ_MJGQ01000015.1:344727-372424 GCF_001865095.1 Curtobacterium sp. MCBA15_013
TCGACGACGAGCACGCCCTCGCGGACGCCGTCGCCCTCGCGTTCGCGGGTGACGGCTGGGAGGTGCGGGCCGTGCACCGCGGGCGTGACGTGCTGTTCGCCGCCCGGGACTTCCGACCCGACGTGGTCGTCCTCGACGTGATGCTGCCGGACATCGACGGGTTCGAGGTGCTCGAGCGCCTCCGGGACGCCCGGGACGACGTGCGGGTGCTGTTCCTCACGGCGCGGGACGCCCCCGAGGACCGGCTCGCCGGACTCACGGGCGGCGGCGACGACTACCTGACCAAGCCCTTCGGCATCGACGAGCTGCTCGTCCGGGCGCGGATCCTGGCCCGGACGTCGCCCCGGGTCGCGGCCGTCGGGAGTCCGACCGGGACGAGCGTCGGCGACCTCCGGCTCGACGAGGACACGAGGACGGTCACGCGCGCCGGTGAACCGATCGACCTCACCCCGACCGAGTACGAGCTGCTGCGGCACCTCGCGCGGAACGCCAACCGCGTGCTCTCCCGGGAGCAACTCCTGGCGAACGTCTGGGGGATGGACTTCGGCACGTCGTCCAACCTCGTGGACATGTACGTGTCGTACCTGCGCAAGAAGCTCGACGCCGGACGCGAGCCGATGCTGCAGACCGTCCGCGGAGCTGGGTACGTGCTCCGGCCGACGACGTGAGCCGACCGCGGACCGCGAGCCGCGCCTCCCGGGCCCGGAACAGAACCGACCGTCGGCGGCGCGTGCCGTCGCTGCGGTGGCGGATCGTGGCGGCCGTGGCGCTCCTGCTCGTCGCGACCAACGTCGTCGTCGGAGCGGTGACGGTCGTCGCGTTCCGCGGGTACCTGGTCGACCGGCTCGACGCGGAACTCGCGACCGCGGCCGAGCGGACCGTCGGCGGACCGGACGGCGAACGGCCACCGCCCCCGTCGACCGGTACCGGCTCCGGCTCGGACCCGGACAACGCGTTCATCGGCGCTCCCGGACAGTCCGCCGGCACCGTCGTCGCGATCCTGCGCGACGGCGCGACCGTCCTCGGCGGGTACACGGACAGCAGCGGCCGGCAGCACGGGCTGTCGTCGGCGCAGGAGGCGACCCTGTCGCGCATCGCCAGCGACGGCGACCCCGTGACGGTCGACCTGGGGAAGCTCGGCACCTACCGGGCCCAGGCCGTCGGCGACGACGGCGACGTCTTCGTGACCGCGCTGCCGCTCGGCGACCTCGACGCCGCCATCGCCCGCCTCCTGCTCGTCATCGGTGTCGTGACGGTCGTCGGGCTGCTCGTCGCGGCCTGGGCGCTGACCCTGCTCGTCCGGCGATCGCTCCGCCCGCTCGAACGGGTGGCGGCCGTGGCGTCCGACGTCACCGAGCTCGACCTGGAGCGCGGGGACACGGACATCCCGGTGCGGGTCTCGGCCGGGGACCTCGCGGCGAACCGCGAGGTCGAGCAGGTCGGCACCGCGCTCAACCGCCTCCTCGGACACGTCGCCCGGGCGCTCACGGTCCGACGCGAGGCCGAGACGGGCATGCGGACGTTCGTCGCCGACGCCTCGCACGAGCTGCGGACCCCGATCGCGACCGTGCGGGCGTACGCCGAGCTCTCGGCGTCGTCGGACGACCCTGACGCGGTCCGCCGCAACGTCGACCGGATCGGGCGCGAGGCGGTGCGGATGGGCGACCTCGTGGAGGAGCTGCTCCTGCTCGCTCGTCTCGACGCCGTCGCCCTGGCGTCCGGCCCGGCACCGGCGCGCGAGCCGGTCGACCTGACGTCGATCGTCGTCGAGGCGACGATGGACGCGCGCGCGACCGCACCCGGGCACCGGTGGACGCTGCAGGTGCTGGACGACCACCCGCTCGTGGTGTCCGGGGACGCGACGCAGCTGCGGCGGGTCGTGACGAACCTGCTGGCGAACGCGCGGACGCACACGCCGGAGGGCACGTCCGTGGTGGTCTCCCTGCAGCGGACCGGCGACGTCGTGCGTCTCGTGGTCGCGAACGACGGACCGGTCATCCCCGCCGAGGTGCTCCCGACGCTGTTCGACCGGTTCACCCGCGGCGAGGCGTCACGGTCCCGCGAGCACGGCACGAGCGGCCTCGGGCTGGCGATCGTCCGGGCCGTCGTGTCCGCGCACGACGGGCTCGTCCGGGTCGCCTCGGAGCCGGGGCGGACGGCGTTCACGGTCGATCTGCCGGGTCGGACACCGGACGCCGGCTGACCGGGCTGGTTCGCTCGGGAGCGGCCGAGCAACTAGGTTCGGACGGTGCCCTCACGACTGTCCGCACTCGCCGGTGACCTCCGCATCCGGGCAGGAGTGGCGGCCGTGGTCCTGCTCTGGGCCCTGTACCAGTGCTTCTGGAACATCGGCGGGCCCAACATCACCGGCGACGAGGACATCTACCTCCGCGCCGGGTGGCAGTACGTGCACGGCGACTTCTCGTTCAACCGCGAGCACCCCCCGACCGCGAAGTACCTGTTCGGTCTCGCGCAGCTCGTCGCCGGGCAGGGGCCGATCGGTCCGCGGGTGCTCGTCGCCCTGCTCACCTTCGGCGTCGGCGTCGCGCTGTACTGGTGGCTGCGGCGCGAGATCGGCTACTGGGGTGCCCTGCTCGCCGCCGCCCTCTGGTGGCTGACGCCGCGCGGTGGTGCCGGTCCGCGCGTCGACCGTCTGGCACTGCTCGACCCGGTGATGACCGCGTTCGCCGTGCTCGCGGTGGCCACGGCGTGGGTGTGGATGCGCGGCGACCGGTGGTGGCTCGCGCCCGTGTCCGGTGCGCTGATGGCCCTGTCGGTGACGTCGAAGGTCTCCACCGTGGTGCTGCTGCCGGTGTTCCTGCTGCTGCCGGTGCTGTTCCGGGCATGGCGTCGACTGCTCGTCGGCGGCGCGATGTGGGCGGCCGCGTTCGGGCTGGTGTTCGTCGTGTCGTACGTGCCGATGGGGATCCGGTCCGCGATCCGGTACATGATCGAGTTCCAGGAGGGGCAGAACACCACCGGCCACCCGATCACCATCGGCGGCACCGTCTACCGGTTCGCGCCGTGGTGGGGGAACCTGCACTTCATGGAGGCCGGCACGGGGGTGCTGCTGCTCGTCGTCCTCGCGGTCGGGGTCGTCGCGGCGCTGGCGATCCGGGCCGATCGGCTCGTCGCGTACGTCGGCATCGCCCTGGCGCTGCTCGTGGGCTTCTACGTGGTCGTCGCGAAGATCGCGCTGCCCACGTACTACTCGGCGTGGATGCCGTTCCTGCTCGTCCTGGCCGCGATCGGGCTGGCGCGACTGCCGCGTGTGCCGGTGCGGCGGGCGGTCCCGGTCGCGACGGCGCTGTCGCTCGTGCTGGTCGTCTCGCTCGTCGTGCCGTCCGTCCGGCTCAGCCAGGACATCGCACGCCAGCACCCGACGGGCATCGCGCTGCTCGGGGACTACCTCGAGGAACAGCACGTGCCGGACGGCAAGATCCTGTTCGTGTCGGCGACCCCGGGGCTCTTCGTGCCGTACGTCGCCGAGCGCGGCACCACCCGGGCCGACCAGGGGCCGTACGTCGCGATCGTGGTCGGGAACGACCGACGCTTCCCGCCGTCCGGGGCCGTGACGCAGCTGTTCGACTCCGAGCGGTCGCGGTTCTCGGTCGCCGAGGTCGGCGGACTCCAGGTGTGGCTGCCGAAGGACGGCCGGGTCGTCCTGCAGTCGGGAGCGCTCACCGTCCAGGGCTGACCGGCAGCGCGGCTGCCGGTGGGGGCGCGGCCGGCGCGGAAGCCGTCGGTGCCGTCGGTGCCGTGGCACACTGGACGGGAACGGACGGGGGCCCGCATGCCGAACGACTTCGCACGACTGCCGGAGCGGCCGCGCGCCGACGACCTCGTGGTCGAGGTGCCCGCGTTCGAGGACGATCGGCCCCAGCCCGAGCCCGCGCCGCCGGCCGCGGCCCCGGAGCTCGTCGCGGCGACCGAGTTCGCCCGGACGTCGCACGCGCCGGCCACGATCCGGCGGACGCAGGTGCGCGCCGGGGTCTGGATCGCGGGCGTCCCCATCGCGGTGCTCGTGGTCATCGCGGTCGTGCAGGTGCTGTTCGCGCGCTGACCCGCTGCGCGCTGTCCGCTCCGCGCTGCACGGCCACGGGTGCGCGCTGTTCGCTCCGTGCCGCCCGGCCACGGGTGCGCGCTCTGACGACGACTGCTCGTGGTCGACCGTGCGCAGTCGTCGTCGGGCTGCGCGGTGGCCGCACGCGCGTTCTTAGACGCGGCACAGCAGGCTGCTGCGGTCCCCGTATGCCCGGTCCCGAGCATGTGCGGTATGACGGAGACGAACCACACCCTCGACATCGACATCGTCGTCCCCTGCTACAACGAGCAGGACACGCTCGCCGCCCACGTCCGCCGCTTGCACACCTTCTGCCGGACGTCGCTCCGGAACACCTGGCGCATCACGATCGCGGACAACGCCTCGACCGACGACACCGCACGCATCGCCGACGACCTCGCCGCGATGTTGCCGGACGTGCACGCGGTGCACCTGCCGGAGAAGGGCCGGGGCCGTGCGCTCAAGGCCGTCTGGGCAGCGTCGCCGGCCACCGTGCTGGTCTACGTCGACGAGGACCTCTCCACCGACCTCGCCGCGCTCGAGCCCCTCGTCGCCCCACTGCTGTCCGGGCACTCGGACGTGGCGATCGGCACCCGGTTGGCGGGCTCGTCACGCGTGGTGCGCGGCGGGAAGCGCGAGTTCATCTCCCGCTCGTACAACCTGCTGCTCCGCACCACGATGGGGGTGTCCTTCTCGGACGCGCAGTGCGGCTTCAAGGCGATCACCCGGCAGGCCGCGGAACACGTCCTGCCCCTGTGCGAGGACGACGCGTGGTTCTTCGACACCGAGCTGCTCGTGCTGGCCGAGCACGCCGGACTGCGGATCCACGAGGTCCCGGTCGACTGGGTGGACGACGTGAACTCGTCGGTGCACATCGCCTCGACCGCGACCGAGGACCTCAAGGGGATGTGGCGGGTCTCCCGCGGGCTCGCGACCGGACGGGTGCCGGTCGGCGCGGTGTACGACGCCATCGGCCGCCGTCCGTTCACGCCACCGCACGTCGGGATCGTCGGGCAGGTGCTGCGCTTCGGGACCATCGGCGTGCTGTCGACGATCGCGTTCGCCGCGCTCTACGCCCTGTTCCGCCCGGCGATCGGTGCCCAGACGGCGGACTTCCTGGCGCTCCTGGTCACCGCGATCGGCAACACGGCGCTCAACCGACGCTTCACGTTCGGGGTGCGGGGACGTGCCGGCGCAGGGCGGCACCACGTGCAGGGGCTGGTGGTGTTCGGGATCGCGTGGGCGATCACGTCCGGGTCGCTGGTGATCCTGCACTCGGCGGCACCGGGATCGTCGCACGGTGCGGAGATCGTGGTGCTCACGGCCGCGAACCTCGTGGCGACGTTCGTCCGCTTCGTCCTGTTCAAGGCGTGGGTGTTCCGGTCCCGGCGTCGTCCGGAGCTCATCCGGCCGGGCACGACCCCGGCGGCGGACGCGAGCACGGCGGCGACCGAGCCGATCGCGGTCGACGAGCGCCACGCCGCCTGACGCCGCGGGCCGCCCGGCCGCCCCGCGGCTGCGCGCTCGCACAACCGAAGTCACTCCGCGCCACGGGGATCCGCGGCGCGGAGTGACTTTCGTTGTGCGGAGGCGAACCGCGCCGCACGCCGGCCGCACCCGCGCCGCACGCCGCGCCGCACGCCGGCCGCACGCCCCGCCGCACACCCCCGCCGCGCCCGCGCCGCGCACCCCGGCCCCGCGGTGTTGCGCGGGCGGTATACCGCGCCGTAGCATCGCCTCACCGCACCACAACCCCACAGGGCCCGACTGCCACCATCGGTCTGCCCGCGGCGAGCGCTCCACTGATGCAGCCTGGCCGTCCGCTGCCGGCAACGCCCCACTGGACCTGCACACGTGAACCCCTCCTCCTTCGGTCTCTACGACCCTGCCCGCGAATCGAGCGACTGCGGCGTCGGTTTCATCACCCGACTCGACGGGACGCCGAGCCACGACGTCATCCGCAAGGGCGACGAAGCGCTGTGCGCCATCCCCCACCGCGGCGGCAAGTCCGCCGAGGGTGTCGGTGACGGCGCGGGCGTGAGCATCGACCTGTCGGTGGAGTTCTTCAGCGCGATCACCGGCGAGGAGCTCCGCGCGGGCCACTTCGGCGTCGCGAACTGCTTCGTGCCGAGCGGCGCAGGCCCGGCTGCGGACGCCGAGCGCGCCCGTGCGCAGCAGACCGTCACGGACGCCGTCGAGCAGCAGGGCTTCGAGCTCCTGCTCGTCCGTGACGTCCCGGTGGACCACTCCGTCGCGCGCCCCGAGGCCGAGCAGTACCAGCTGCCGATCGTGCAGTGGGTCTTCCGTGCCCCCGAGGCCTGGACCCGCGCCGAGGTCGACGCCGCTGCCAACCGCGCCCTGCTCGCGATCGAGGCGGTGTCGTACGGCCAGGCCGCCGCCGACCGCGCCGAGCACGCCGCCCTGTACCCGCTGTCGCTCAGCGCCCGGACCCAGATCCTCAAGGGGCGGCTGAACTCCGGCGAGGTCATCGGCTACTTCACCGACCTGCGTGACCCGCGGCACTCGGTCCGGACGCTCTACTTCCACACCCGGTTCTCGACGAACACCGAGCCGCACCCGACGATGGCGCAGCCGTTCCGTCTGATGGCGCACAACGGCGAGCTGAACACCGACCGGAAGAACCGGCTGTCCGACGAGGCCCTCGCCCGTGCACGGACCCGCAGCATCGTCCGCCCGCCCGGCCAGTCCGACTCGAGCCGCCTCGACCAGACCCTGCAGAGCCGGGTGTTCGACGACGGCCTCGAGATCGTCGAGGCCGTGGTCTCGCTCATGCCCCCGGCGTGGGAGAACGACCGCACCCTGACCCCGGCGGTGCGGGACATGCTCGAGTTCTTCTCGCTCTACGAGGAGAAGAACGACGGCCCGGCCGCCGTGATCTTCAGCGACGGCGACGTGGTCGGCGCCCGGCTCGACCGACTGGGCCTGCGCCCGCTGCGCTCGGTGCAGACCGCCGAGTACCTGATGGTGTCGTCCGAGGCCGGTCAGGTCGAGTTCGAGCCGGAGGACGTCGTGCACCGCGGCCGCATCGAGGCGGGCGGCATGCTCGTCGTCGACCACCGCACCGGCACGCTCATGCGCACGCGCGAGGTGCTCGAGATGCTCGCTGCGCGGAAGCCGTACGGGACGCTCCTCGACGCCGCGCGCGTCAACCTGGACGACGTCCCGGCGCCGGAGTACCAGCGCACGACGACCACGCTCGGCTACGAGGGCGACCTGTCGCTCGCGGGCCGCTACGTGGCGTACTCGCTGAACCAGGAGAGCTTCCGGTTCATGCTCGACCCGATGCTCCAGAACGGCTCGGAGCGGATCTCGGCGATGGGCTACGGCAACGCCATCAACGCCCTGAGCGACACCGAGGGCGGCATGGCGAAGTACTTCTCGCAGCGCTTCGCCCAGGTGACGAACCCGCCGCTCGACTCGATCCGCGAGGCCGACGGCATGTCGATGCGCGTCGCCCTCGGCGCGAAGCCCGACGGGACGGGTTCGGCGACGCGGCAGCTCGTCGTGGAATCCCCGATCCTCGGGCACCTCGACATGGTGCGGCTGCGCGAGCAGGACATCGTGCCGCTCGAGCGCTTCGACATGCTCTACGTGCCGGTGCTCGGCGACGAGCAGGCGAACGCCGACGCGGTCCGCACCGCGACCGAGCACCTCGCCGACGCCGTCGCCGCCTTCGCCGAGCGCACCGGCGGCATCGCCGTGCTCACCGACCGCAACGTGTCGTCGACGCACGCGCCCCTCCCCGTCATCCTCGCCGTGGCCGCCGTCAACCAGCGGCTCATCGAGACCGGCCTGCGCCTGCGGATCTCCGTCGTCGCCGAGTCCGGTCAGCTGCCATCGTCACACCACGTGGCGACGGCGCTCGGCTTCGGCGCCGCAGCGGTGTACAGCCTCTCCGCACGTCTCCGTGCGGAGGAGAAGTACCCCGCAGCGCCCGCCCCGGCCGGCGAACTGACCGCGACCGACCTCGCCCTCAAGCGCTTCCGGAAGGCGGCCGAGAAGGCCCTCGCGAAGACGATGGGCCGCGTCGGGCTCTGCACGGCCGAGAGCTACATCGGCGGCGAGTTCTTCGAGCCGAACTACCTCGACACCCGCGACGACCTGCTCGCCCGGGTCTTCCCGCACATGCAGGCCCCGGTCGGCGGCGTCGGGTTCGCCCGCATCGCCCAGGCGGCGACGGACTGGCACGAGCGCGCCCGCACGGTCGCGTCCGAGGGCCAGGTGCCCATGCTCGGCCTCTTCAAGGAGCGCTCGGACGGTGCCGGGCACTCGTTCGGCGTCGCGAGCGTGCGCGGCTTCGGCGGCATGACCGAGGAGCGTCCGGCCTTCGAGCGCTCCGGCGACTCCGAGGCGCTGCGGCTCCTCACGCTCGGCCAGCTCGACGACGCGTTCGGCATCACCGACACCGCCTACCGCAACACGGGCTACGACCGGCTGAGCGACGCCGAGATCGACGCGCACCGGATCACCCCGGGCTACGTCACGTTCCTGCAGACGACGCACGACGAGCGGTCGCGCCGTCCCGCGGCCCTCCGCGACGTCCTCGCGCTGCCCGCGGACGTCACCGGCATCGACACGGCAGAGGACTTCGCCCGCGAGCTCGGCCGCTTCTCGACCACCGGCAACGCGAGCGTCACGGTGCGCGGACTCTCCGGCTCGCGTCCGGCCGACGACGGGGACCTTCCAGGAGGCACGGCTCGCTTCCGCCTCGAGCTCACGTCGACGGGGACCACGGGTGCACTGCGCCACGCGGCCCTCGCGGACGGCCTCGCGCTGCTGCACCCCGGCCAGGTCGACGTCGACTCCGTCGACGACACCCAGGTGACGCTCCGCGCCACCGGCTCCGCCGTCGAGCTGCTCGCACTGCTCGACCACGCCCCGGCGAGCGTCGCGCTCGACGAGGTCCAGCCGGCGCACGAGATCACCCGGACCCTGGCGTCCGGCGCGATGAGCCACGGCGCGCTCGTCGCGACCGCGCACGAGGCGGTGGCGCACGGCACGAACATGGTCGGCGGCATGTCGAACAGCGGTGAGGGCGGCGAGCACCACTCCCGCTACGGCACGATCCGCGGCTCGCGCATCAAGCAGTTCGCCTCGGGACGGTTCGGCATCTGGGCGGGCTACCTCGCCGACCCGATGCTCGAGGAGCTCGAGATCAAGATCGGCCAGGGCGCGAAGCCGGGCGAGGGCGGCCAGCTGCCCGCGCCGAAGGTCACGGTGGACATCGCCGCGGCCCGTGGTGGCACCCCCGGCGTCGAGCTCATCTCGCCGCCGCCGCACCACGACACGTACTCGATCGAGGACCTCGCGCAGCTCATCCACGACTGCAAGGCCGCCCGCGTCCGGGTGATCGTGAAGCTCGTGTCCTCCGAGGGCATCGGCACCATCGCGGTCGGCGTCGCCAAGGCCGGCGCGGACGTCATCAACGTCGCGGGCAACACCGGTGGCACGGGCGCCGCGGCCGTCACGAGCCTGAAGTACGCCGGCCGCTCGGCGGAGATCGGCGTCGCCGAGGTCCACCAGGCGCTCGTCGCGAACGGCCTCCGCCAGAAGGTCACGCTCCGCTGCTCGGGCGCGCACCAGACCGGTTCCGACGTGGTCACGAGCGCGCTGCTCGGCGGCGACAGCTTCGAGTTCGGCACGACCGCGCTCATGATGCTCGGCTGCGTGATGGCGAAGAACTGCAACGTGAAGTGCCCGGCTGGTCTCACCACGAACGCCGAGGCGTTCGAGGGCGACCCCCGCGCGCTCGCGCAGTACCTGCTCAACATCGCCCACGACGTGCGGCAGATCCTCGCGCGCCTCGGCCTGCGCTCCCTGCGCGAGGCCCGCGGTCGCACCGACCTGCTGCAGCTCCTCGACCACCCGGCGAGCGTCGGGCGCCTCGACGTCCGGGCGCTCCTCGCGCAGGTCCCCGAGAAGGTCGTCGAGGACCCGGAGTACCTCGAGAAGGACTTCCACACCGACGACGCGCTGCTCGAGCGGGTCCGCACGGCCCTCGTCGACCACGAGCAGGCGCACGTGCTCGTGCACGGCGTGCTGCTCGGCAACAGCGACAAGTCCGTCGGCGGCCAGCTCGGCATCGACGTGGAGCGCCTGCTCAACCACGAGCTGCGCGACACCGACCTGTCCGGGCACCCGGCGATCACCACGGACGACCGCGGACGCCGCCGGCTCGTCGACGGCGCGGTCACGATCCGCACGCTCGGGTCGGCCGGGCAGTCGTACGGCGTGTTCAACAACGACGGCATCGTGCTCGAGCACACCGGCACCGCGAACGACGGCGTCGGCAAGAGCCAGAGCGGTGGCCGGATCATCGTCCGCGCCCCCGGTGGCGGCAGTGCCGGACAGGGCGGCAACGTCCTCGTCGGCAACTTCGCGCTGTTCGGGGCGACCGGCGGCCGCACCTTCGTCGAGGGCGAGGCCGGCGACCGGTTCGCCGTGCGCAACTCCGGCGCGACGGCCGTGGTCGAGGGCGTCGGGGACTTCGGCTGCGAGTACATGACGGGCGGTGCCGTGTTCAACCTCGGCACCTTCGGCAAGGGCCTCGGCAACGGCATGTCCGGCGGGTTCCTCTACCAGTACGACCCCTCCGGCGAGGTCACCGAGCGCGCGAGCACCGACTCGCTCCTCGTGTTCCCGGTCACCGACACCGAGCGCGGGGCCTTCCACGAGGCGGCGGCGCGCCTGCTGCTCGAGTGGCACCTCGAGGCGACGGGCTCGGCGCTGGCCGAGCGTCTGCTCGCCGAGTGGGAGACCACCCGCCAGCACGTCTTCGTCGGCATGCCCCGGGCGCTCCTGCTCACCCAGGACGCCGGCGAGATCCTGGCCGCGGCGAGCCGGAACGAGCTGCTCGACGAACTGGCGACCTCGATCGCGACGGACAAGCTCCGCGCATTCAAGGTCGACTACCGCGACCAGCGCGCCGTCCTCGGCGGCCGTGCCCCGTCGCTCGGCGACCAGGGCGACGACATGTTCTCGCTCCTGTCCTCGTACACCGTGCTCGGCGTCGCCCAGGACCTCGCGCTCGAGCGGGTCCCCGGCGCGGCCGGCCCGAACGACCCCCGGGTGACCGAGGCGGTCAAGAACCTCATCCTCACCGAGGACTTCTTCGTGAAGCAGCGCGTCGTGAAGTACCTGCGCGGCACGCTGGACCGCTTCGCGGACGACGAGCTCGCGACCCTCATCGCGATCAAGCGCCTCGACGACTACAAGCGCGCGCTCACGCAGCGGAACAACCGCAGCATGGACGCGCCGGGCACCACTGGGTGGATCATGCACCAGAACGCCAAGAACGACGGCCGCGTCCGCGAGGCCCGCTTCGACGAGCTGCTCGCGAACGCGGCGCTCGAGGACATCGCCCGCCGTGCACCGCAGGCGCCGACCGAGGCGGTGTCCGCGTGAGCCTGCTCCCCCCGACCGGATCGCTGATCCCGGTCGACGCACCGTTCTCGCAGGCCCAGGAGTCCTGGCTCGCCGGGTTCATCGCCGGCATCGCCGCCGCGGGCAAGCGGGCCTCCGGCGGCGCCCCGACGACGACGATCGACGTGCTGTTCGGCACGCAGACCGGCAACGCGGAGTTCCTCGCCGACGAGCTGGTCGCCGGCGCGAAGGCCCGCGGGCTCGGCGGTCGTGCCACCGCGCTCGACGCCGTCACGCCGGAGCAGCTCGCCGGGATGTCCCACGTGCTCGTGGTCACCTCGACGTACGGCGAGGGCGAGATGCCCGACAACGCCGGACTGTTCTGGGACGCGATCCAGGCGACCACCGTGCCGCGGCTCGAGGGACTGCAGTACGCCGTCCTCGGGCTCGGCGACACGAGCTACGACGAGTTCTGCCAGGCCGGCAAGCTCCTCGACACCCGGTTCGAGCAGCTCGGTGCCACCCGCATCCACGACCGCGTCGACTGCGACGTGGACTACGAGGACCCGGCCGCGCTCTGGACGGCGGCGGTGCTCGACCGTCTGGCGGCGGAGGCGGGCGTACAGCCCGGCGCGACCACGGCGGTGGCGGCGACCGGTGCGGCGACCGCGGCCGGCGGGGCGGGCGCGAGCCGTGCCTCCAGGCCCGGTGCCCAGTGGAACAAGCGCAACCCGTACCCGTCGACGCTGGTCGAGAACCGGCTGCTCTCCTCGCCGCGCAGCGCGAAGGAGATCCGGCACTACGAGTTCGACCTCGGCGACTCCGGGATCGAGTACTCGGCGGGCGACGCGCTCGCAGTCGTGCCGGTCAACGACGAGGTGTTCGTCGGCGAGCTGCTCGAGCAGGTCGGCGCGAACGGCTCCGAGACGCTCGACGGCCGCCCGGTCACCGAGGTCCTGCGGACCGACCGTGAGATCCGGACGCCCTCGAAGGACCTCATCGCGGACCTCGTCCAGCGCGCACCGTCGTCGGAGCTCGCCGCCGTCGTCTCGCACGGTGACAAGCACGAGCTCGACCGCTGGCTGTGGGGTCGCGACGTGCTCGACCTGCTCCGCGACGCCGGACCCGCGGCACCCGGACTCGACGAACTCCTGCCGAACCTCCGACCGCTGCAGGCGCGTCAGTACTCGATCTCGTCGAGCCCGCTCGCGCACCCGGACCGCATCCACCTGACGATCGCGTCCGTCCGGTACGGGGACCCGCACCGCATGTACGCCGGCGTCGCGTCGACGTTCCTCGCCGACCGGGTCGCCCCCGACGGCACCGTGGACGTCTACCTGCAGCCGAACGCGTCGTTCGGGGTACCCGCCGACCCGTCCGCGCCGATGATCATGGTCGGCCCGGGGACCGGCATCGCTCCGTTCCGCGGGTTCCTGCACGAGCGTGCGGTCTCCGGGGCGACGGGACGGAACTGGCTGTTCTTCGGCGACCAGCACCGCGACACCGACTTCGTCTACGAGGACGAACTCACCGAGCTGCAGGAGCAGGGCGTCCTGGACCGCCTCGACCTGGCGTTCTCGCGCGACCAGGCCGAGAAGGTCTACGTGCAGACCCGGATGCTCGAACAGGCCCCGGAGCTCTACTCGTGGCTCGAGGACGGCGGGCACCTCTACGTGTGCGGTGACGCCTCACGGATGGCGAAGGACGTCGAGCAGGCGCTCCTGGCCGTCATCGGGAGCCAGCGGGGCAAGGGCGAGGACGACGCGCAGGCGTACCTCGCCGACATGCGGCGCGGCAAGCGCTACGTCCGCGACGTGTACTGAGCGGCGCGCGCGGCCGGTGCCACGCCCGTCGCCCCGGTGCGGAACCCGAATCCACGACCGGGGCGACGGCGAGGGGGCGCTGTGGGCCGGGAGGCCCCTGATCCGGGACTCCTCGCGCGTCGCGTGGTTCCCCCCTCCGACCGCGGAGCCACCGTCACCGGCTCCCTGGGCCGGAGTCGATCACTCGCGCGGTACGCCCACCGTACTCAGACTGCACGGACGTGCGCGACCCGTTGACCGTTCACGGGCTGTGTGCTATCCGGAGTCGTCGTCTGCGTCGCCGGGCACCACCGCACGGGACCACGCCGAGTCGTCCGCCGTGCTCGTGTCCGACGGCTCCGGCGTGAGCACGAGACCGGAGCCCGAGGTGGCGGCGGCGTAGAGGTCCTCGAGCCAGCTTCGGTTGATCCGGGGCACCCGGCTGCCGGAGAACTTGAAGTGCAGGCTCACGTTCGGGTGCATCCAGATGGTGCTGCGCCCGTTGCCGTGGACGGCGTCGTCCTTCCACGAGAACGCGAACCGGTGCTCCCGCCGGAGCATGTTCACGATGACGATCTGCAGGTGTGTGAGCGCTCGGTCGTCGATCCGGAGGTCGAGCGGCTCTCCGTCGTAGATGAGCTGACCCATGCGTCCTTGTACACCGCGGGGGTTGTGCGGCGGGCAGGACCGTCGTAACGTACAACCAAATGGTTGCACGAACCGAACTGAGCGATGCCGAGGTCGACCGGGTCTTCCACGCCCTGGCCGATGCGACCAGACGCGACATCGTCCGTCGCACCCTGGTCGGCGAGGCGTCCGTGAGCGCGCTCGCGGACGCCTACGCGATGTCGTTCGCCGCCGTCCAGAAGCACGTCGCCGTCCTCGAAGGAGCAGGACTCGTGACCAAGGAACCCCGGGGCCGCACCCGCATCGTGCGCGCCGAGCCGGGACAGATCGATCGCGTCCGCGGGCTGCTCGACGGCTACGCGGACCTCTGGCGCGGCCGGATCGACCGGCTCGACGCACTGCTGGGAGCAGACCGCGCGCCGCGCGGCGACGACCGAACGCAAGGGAGCCACTGATGCCGACCACGTCCGTCCACACCGACCCCGAGGAGCTCACCATGACCCTCGTGGCCGAGTTCCCCGTCCCCGTCGAACGCCTCTGGGCAGCGTTCGCGGATCCCCGGCAGCTCGAACGCTTCTGGGGCCCGCCCGGGTTCCCCGCCACGTTCACGTCCTTCGACCTCCGTCCCCGCGGCGTCGCCCACTACCGGATGACCTCGCCCGAGAACGAACGGTTCCACGCGCTCTGGCAGGTGTCCGAGGTCGACGAACCGCGCCGGATCGCCTTCCGCGACCTGTTCTCCGACGCCGAGGGCACGGTCGACGACTCGCTGCCCGCGAGCGAGACCGTGCTGTCGTTCGACACCGTCGGCAGCGGGTCACGGGTGACGGTGCTGACGTCGTTCGCGTCCGCCGCCGACCTCGACGCCATGCTCGAGATGGGCATGCTCGACGGCTACGAGCAGGCGTTCGGGCAGCTCGACACGGTGCTGGCCGACCTCCGCGAGTACGCCCTCGGCCGGGGCACGGTCACCGAGATCGTGGACGACACCCACGTGGCCATCACCCGCGCGTTCGCGGCGCCGCGACACCTGCTCTGGCGTGCGCACACGGAGCCGGAGCTGATGCGCCGCTGGCTGCTCGGCCCGGACGGGTGGGAGATGACGGTGTGCGAGAACGACCTGGTCGTCGGGGGCTCGTTCCGGCAGGCCTGGGCGCCCGTCGGGGACACCGAGGGTGAGGCGTTCGGGTTCGAGGGCGAGAACCTCGTCATCGAGCCGGAACGCCGCATGGTCACGACCGAACGGATGACCGGTGCGCCGTTCCCGGCCAACGTCAACGACCTGCAGTTCGACGAGGCCGACGGCGTCACGCTCATGACGCTCCGCATCACCTACCCCGACCGGGAGCAGCGGGACATGATCCTCGCGACCGGCATGACGGACGGCATGGAGACGAGCTACCAGCGTCTGGAACGTGAGGTCCTGTCCGCAGCGGCGTGAGTCGTGACGGTCGGGAGGCGCGGTGCCAGCCGGCACCGCGCCTCCCGTCCGTCAGTCGGTCACGTCAGGGACGCGCGGTCACGTCAGACGCGAAAGCGACAGTGCACAGCCGGCCGCACCCGACCGTGTCACGAGAGCGACAGTGCACAGCCGGCATCCTGCTGCGACCTGTCGCTTTCGCAGCGACGCCGAGCCGCGGGCGACGGACCTCAGACCTGCGCGGTCGCCTCGTAGCGGCGTGCGCCGCCGCGGACGCCGGCGAAGCGGTACGGCGCAGTCGTGACCCGCGGACGCTCGACGTCCTCGCTCGTCGCGGCACCCGCGGCGTGCAGCTCGCGGTAGGCAACGACCGAGAGCGGCACCCGGGCGGCGAGGAGCTCGCGGACCCGACCCACACGGCGGTGCTCGCGGTACGCCGGCTGCACGATGCCGGTGATGAGTTCCCCGACGCTGCCGGACCCGTAGCTGAACAGGCCGATGCGCTCCCCGGCGAGGTCGTCGTCGAGGTCGAGCAGTGCGGCCAGCCCGATCCAGAGCGACGCCGTGTAGGTGTTGCCGGTCTGCTTGTTGTACGTGAACCCGAGGGCGAGCTCGGACTCGTCGAAGGGCACCCCGACGTGCTGCGTGAGCTTCCGGTGCGCCTTCAACGCCATCTTCGTGAACGGCTGGTGGTGGACGAAACGCACGATGTCCTCGTACGCCGGGCCGCCCTGCGCCGCGAGGTCGTCCCACGCCCCGACGAACGCGTCGACGTAGGCGCTCACGGACAGGCGGCCGTCGACGAGCGCGGTGGAGCGGTCGTTCGGCCGCCAGAAGTCGTCGACGTCGGCGGTGAAGACACCCGCGGCCGGCTCGATCTCGATGAGGTCGGGGTCGGCGGCGATCAGGATCGCGGCGGCGCCGGCACCCTGCGTCGGCTCGGCGGCGGTGTCGACGTCGTAGCGCGCGACGTCGGCGGCGATGACGAGCACGCGCTCCCGCGGAGCACGCGCGACGATGCCGAGGGCGAGCTGGACGGCAGCGGTCCCGCCGTAGCAGGCCTGCTTCAGCTCGACGACGCGGACGTTCTGCGGCAGCCCGAGCAGGCCGTGCACGAACACCCCGGCGGCCTTCGACTGGTCCACCCCGGACTCGGTGGCGAAGAGCACCGTGCGGATGCCGTCGGCACCGTGGCGGTCGATGATCTCCTTAGCGGCGGCGGCGCCCATCGTGACGATGTCCTCGTCGGGAGCGGGCACGCTGAACGCGTCCTGCCCGATGCCGACGTGGTACTTCGCCGGGTCCACCCCGAGGCGCTCGGCGAGGTCGTCGAGCTCGAGCACGTGGTGCCCGGTCGCGACGGCGAGGTCGTGGATGCCGATGCGGGTCACGCTGCACCTCCGGCGGGCTTCGCGCCGCGACGTTCCATCGCGACGTGGGCGGCCATCAGCTCGCCCGGGTTGGTCTGCGCGGCGAGCAGGGAGAGTTCCCCGCACAGGACGGTCGCGGCGCAGAGGGCGGCGAGCCGGCGTGCGTTGGCACCGGGCTCGCGGTCCTCGCGGCAGCCGAGGCGCACGAGGGCGTCCTCGACGACGGGCAGGTCCCCGCCCTTGCCGTTGCCGACCGTGCCGACGATGAGGTGCGGGAGCGAGGTGGCGAAGTACAGGTCACCGTCGCGGTCCTCGGCGCTCGTGATGCCCTGGGAGCCCTCGACGATGTTCGCCGCGTCCTGCCCGGTGGCCAGGTAGAAGCCGAGGAGCATGTTCGCGTAGTGGGCGTTCGCGGAGCGGATGGCCCCGGCGATGGTCGACCCGACGAGGTTCTTCGCGACGTTGAGCTCGGCGATGCGTGCCGCGCTCGACCGGAGCCGCTTCTCGACGACCTCGCCCGGGATGACGATCTCGGCGACGGTGTTCCGGCCGCGTCCGCGGATGCCGTTCACCGCGGTGGCCTTCTTGTCGGTGCAGAAGTTGCCCGAGACGCTGACGTACCGCAGGCCCGGCTCCCATGCGAGGATCGCCGGCAGGAGCTTGTCCGCCGCCTGCGTGACCATGTTGTGCCCGGAGGCGTCGCCGGTGGTGAACGCGAAGCGCAGGAACAGCAGGTCCCCGACGATCTCCGGGTGCACCTCGATGAGCTTCGCGAAGCGGCTCTGGCCGGCGACGATCTGCTCGAGCTCGTCCTGCCGGGCGAGGATGCGCCCGGTCGCGAGGTGTGCCGCGGCCGCGCTGTCGGCACGGACGACGACCGAACGGGTCATGCGCTCGTCCACGACGGTCGCGACGATGCCGCCCTCGACCATGCGCGAGATGCGGGCACCGCGGCCGACGGACGGCCAGAGCGGCGACTCGTACGTGGCGAGCGGCACCTCGTGCTCGCCCTCCACCGCGTTGCCGCTGATGCGGATCGGCCCCACCCACTTCGTGGGGATCGGGGTCAGCAGGTCAGTCATCGACGCTCCCTTCGGGCGCTTGCACCGCGACGCTGAGGTGTCTGATGTCGTGCGCCTCCCAGGCGCGGTGGATGCCGGCGAGGTCGGTGTCCGCCGGGACGAGCGCGATGCCGCAGTCGCCGCCGCCGGCACCGGACGGCTTGGCCGCCCCGCCCGCCGCTTCGACGACGTCGCACAGGGTCGCGAGTCGCTCGGTCTCGATCTGCGAGCCGACCGACGTGCCGAGGCGCTGGAGCAGCCCCCGGGCGCGTCGGAGTGCCCCGAGGGTGCGCTCGGCGTCGCCGGTCTGCAGGCCGACGGTGAGGTCGTCGACGCAGGTGCGACTCTCGTCGAGGAACGCCTGGTAGCCGCCGTCGCGGTGCCGACGGACGACACCGACGAGCTTCGTGGTCGAGGCCGGCGAACCGGTCCAGCCGACGAGCAGCTCGAGGTTCTCGGGGGCGGGCAGCCGCTGGACGTCGAAGCCCTCCCACGCGTCCGCGTCGCCGAGGATCTCGGTCACGGTGCGGGTGTCGAGCTGCGCCGCGAGCCGTTCGCGGTCCGGTGCGCTGTAGCGGAGCCAGCCGCCGAAGGTGCTCGCGGCGAGGTCCCCGCCGGATGCGCGCGGGTTCACCCGGATCGTGGCCAGCAGGGCGACCTGGAAGCGCTTCCGCTGCGAGAGCCCGAGTCCGTAGAAGCGGTCGAGGGCCCCCACCGTGGCGACGGTCACCGCCGCGGAGGACCCGAGCCCGAACTTCCGGCCGCTCGCGTCGTCGAGCTGGCTGTGGATGCGGAGGTCGTGGAACCGCGGTGCGATGCCCTGCTCGGCGCGGAGTTTCTCGACGAGGTCGATCGTCGCCATCACGTAGTCGTACGGGTGGTGCTCGGTGTCGAGCGCGATGCCGTCCTCGGCGCGGGTCCAGGTGAGCGGGAGGTGTCCGTACTCCTCGGAGTGCACGCTGCCGGCGCCGTGGCCCTCGCGCACGCGCGCGGTGATGGCGCGGTCGAGGGCGATGATGACGGACGGCTGGCCCGGCTCGACGACGGCGTACTCGCCCGCGACGAACAGCTTGCCGTGGGCACGGAACTCGATCACTCGGCGGACTCCTCTGGTCGGACGACACCCGGTGCGGGTGCCTCCGGGTCCTGCGTCGCAGGGACTTCGGAGCCGAGCAGGCGCGCGCCTGGTCCGGTACCGGACTCGATCACGTCGCCGAAGCCCGCGAGCGCGGACGCGACGGCGCCCCGGTCCTCGGGCTTCGTGAGCACGACGACGTTCGGGCCGGCGTCGGCGGTGGCGTACGCCTCGACCCCGGCGGCACGGAGTTCGGCCACGGCGTCGAACACGGCGACGCTGCGGGCGTTGAGGTAGCGGATGGGTGGGAAGGCGCCCTCGATCGTGGCGTGCATGCGGAGGGCGTTGCTCTCGGTCAGCTCACCGATGCGGGTGAAGTCCCCCGCGGCGCAGGCGGTGAGCATGTCCCCGACGGTCTCGGTGGTCGAGGTGACCCAGGCGGGGTAGAACGGCGACGTCGCGATGGTGCGCCGCATCGCCTCGCGCGAGCCGATCGCCTTCGGGCCGGCGTCGATCGTCACGACGACCATGGCCATCGGCGGCGCGGGGATCGGCTCGGCGTAGGAGCCCTCGTCGTCGCCGGCGTGCCAGACCGCCACGCCACCGGGGATCGACCGGGTGGCCGAACCCGAGCCGCGTCGGGCGAGCCGGGACAGGTCGCGCGCGGAGAGGTCGAGACGGTACGCCGCCGCGGCCGCGGTCGCGAGCGCCGCGAACCCCGAGGCGCTCGAGGCCAGTCCGGCTCCGGTCGGCACGGTGTTCTCGGACACCACCGACGCCCGCGCCGAGGACCCGGCGAGCTCGCGCACGAGGTCGAGGAACTGCGTGACCCGCACGAGCGCCCCGTCGGTCGAGACCGAGCCGTTGAGGGTGAGGGTGTCGTCCGCCGTGTCACCGACGGTCACCGACGTCGTCGTCGGGAACACGTCGAGTCCCATCGAGACGCTGCCGGTCGCCGGCAGGGCGAGGGAGGCGTCCGCCTTGCCCCAGTACTTGACGAGGGCGATGTTGGGGTGCGCGACGGCGGTGGCGGTCATCAGGCGCGGTCTCCGATCGTGGTGGTCCAGGTGGCTGCGGCACCCGCGCCGCGCAGTGCGGCCGCGATGCGGTCCGCGTGGTCGACGTCCGTGGCGAGCGCGATGACGCACCCGCCGCGGCCCCCGCCCGTGAGCTTCGCGCCGAGGGCGTCGGCCGCACGTGCGGCGCCGACGAGACGGTCCAGGTCGTCGCTCGACACGTCGAGGTCGCTGAGCAGCTCGTGCGCGGCGTCCATCGTGGCACCGAGCGCCTGTGCGTCGCCGTCCACGAGCGTCGCCCGCGCGCGTCGGGCGAGTGCGCCGATCCGGTCGATCACGGCGCCGGTGCCGTCCGGGTCGGCGTCGTGACGGGCGCGGACGGCGGAGACCGCCTCGCGCGTGTGGCCGGGGACCCCGGTGTCGGCGACCACGAAGGCGAACCGGGCGCCGAGCTCGACCGGCTCGATGCGGCCGCCCTCGAACCAGACCGGTGCGTCGGCGACGACCCCGCGGGCGTCGAGTCCGGACGGTCGACCGTGGGCGACCCGCTCGCACTCCTGGATGAGTCCGTGGTGCGCCTCGGCGTCGAGCGTCTCGCCGAGTGCGTCCGCGACCGCCGCGGTCACCGCAGCTGCCACCGCCGCGCTCGATCCCATGCCGCGAGCGGTGGGGACCTCGCTGTCGACGCGCACGTGGAAGCGGCGGTCCGTCACGCCGAAGTGCCGCAGCGTGGCGGTGACCGCGGTGACGGTCGGCATCACGGCAGCGGGGGCGAGGTCGAGCGGGCCGGTGTGCACGGTCGACTCGAGGTGGTGCCCCTCGGCGTCGTCGATCGGCGTGACCGTCGCGACCACCACGGCGTCGATGACCGGCAGGACGAGCGCGGGTGCGCCGTAGACCACGGCGTGCTCCCCGATCAGGATCGTCTTGCCGTGGGACGACGCCCTACCGGTGCGGCGGGTGGGGCCGGCTCCAGTGGTCGCTGAGTTGTCGAGGTCGTTGGTGGTCATCGTGGGTCACGTCAGCCTAACCGTCCCGGCCATGCACGCGCTCGACGGTGTCCGTACCCCGCCCGTGAGCGCGCTCCACGAGGTCGCCGTTCCGGGCGTACGGTGATAGTCAGCATGCTGACTACCCGAGGAGCCGCCCCGTGAGCACCCACCACACCCCCGACCGCCGACGCTGGGCCGGACTCGTCGTCATCAGCATCGCCGTCTCGCTCATCATCGTCGACTCGACCATCGTGAACGTCGCGATCCCGAGCATCGTGGCCGACCTCGACATCGGTTCCACCCTGGTGCAGTGGGTGCAGGAGAGCTACACCCTGGTCTTCGCGGCGCTCCTGCTCGTGTTCGGCTCGCTCGCCGACCGCTTCGGCCGGCGGCGCCTGCTGATCGTGGGCGTCACGGTGTTCGCGCTCGCCTCGGTCCTCGCCGCACTGGCCCCGACGGGCGACCTGCTCGTGCTCGCCCGCATCGTGCAGGGCGTCGGCGGCGCGATGGTGCTGCCGACGACCCTCTCGCTCGTGAACGCCACCTTCACCGGCCGCGAGCGCGGGATCGCCTTCGCCGTCTGGGGCTCCACGATCGGCGGCATGGTCGCGGTGGGCCCGCTCCTCGGCGGCTGGCTGACGACGGACTTCTCGTGGCGGTGGGCGTTCGGCATCAACGTGCCGCTCGGCATCGCGATCGTCGTCGGCGCGTCCCTGACCGTCCGCGAGTCCCGCGACACCGTGCACGCCGGCCGGATCGACGTCGTCGGCGCCGTCCTCAGCGTCGTGACGAGCGCCTCGCTCGTGTTCGGCCTCATCGAGGGACGCACGTACGGCTGGTGGTCGAACGCCACCCGGCTGACGGTCGGCGACTGGACCTGGCCAGGACCGCTCTCCCCGATCCCGTACGCGTTCGCGCTCTGCGTCGTCGCGGGCGTGGCGTTCGTCCTCTGGACGAGGCGGCGACAGCGCGCGGGCCGCTCCACGCTCATCGCGCTCGACCTCTTCACGATCGGGTCGTTCCGGAACGGGTCGATCGCGGCACTCATCGTGTCCCTCGGCGAGTTCGGCATCATCCTGTCCCTGCCGATCTGGCTGCAGAACGTGCTCGGGTACTCTGCGCTGCAGACCGGGTTCGTCCTGCTCGCCCTGGCCATCGGGTCGTTCGTCGCGAGCGGGTTCGCGGCGACGGCCGGCCAGCGGATCGGCGCGCTGCGGATCGTCCGGATCGGCATCGCCGCCGAGATCGTCGGCGTCGCGGCGATCGGCTTCGTCGTGACCTCGTCGACGCCGTGGTGGGCGATCGTGCCGTGCCTGTTCGTCTACGGGTTCGGTGTCGGGCTCGCGACCGCGCAGCTCACGAGCGTCGTGCTGCGGGACGTCCCGGTCGAGCGCAGCGGCGAGGCCTCCGGCGCCCAGAGCACCGCCCGGCAGATCGGGTCGGCGCTCGGCATCGCGGTGCTCGGCACGGTGCTGTTCACGTCGACCGGCACGCTGCTGCAGCACCGGCTCGAGGACGCCGGGTCCTCGAGCGCGGCCGCGTCGCAGATCGCCGATGCCGTGGTCGCGTCCTCCGGCGGGTCGATCGCGGCACTCACCGAGCAGAGTCCGACGGCAGGAGCCGCTGCGGCCGAGGCGTTCAGTGACGGCACGCGCGCGGCCGCCTGGTCGGCCGCGGGCTTCCTGGTGCTCGGCCTCGCGGCGACCCTGCGCCTGCGCAGCCGCCCGGAGGACACCGAGGACGCCGGATCGGACGCCGCCCCGACGACCGCCGACGCGACCGACTGACGGACGGGAGGCGCGGGTCGGCCCCGCCCCGCGCCTCCCATCCGCCGCACCAGGCCCCGCGCCGGGGGCGACGCTCTCATCCGCGCAGGTCGTGGGCATCGGCGTCGTCCTCGCCGCGGTCGGGACGGCGGTGACGACGGGCGGTCGACCGGGCGTGACCGGGACAGATCGGCAACAGGTGTCCCCGATACGGTTGTGCACAACTGAGTTGCGTGCAATGCTTGCAGCATGCCCGTGACCGACGAGATGGTGTGCTTCTCCCTCTACGCGGCGAGCCGTGCGACCACGCAGGCGTACCGGACCCTGCTGGAACCGTGGGGGCTCACCTACCCGCAGTACCTCGTCCTCGTGACGCTGTGGATCGAGGGCGACCAGACCGTCTCGGGTCTCGGCGACCACCTGCAGCTCGACTCCGGCACCCTCTCACCGCTCCTGCGCCGCATGGAGCAGTCGGACCTCGTCCGTCGCGAACGTCGCAGCACCGACGAGCGGGTCGTCACGATCACCCTCGGTGACCGCGGCCGCTCGATCCGCGGCGAACTGGCCCACATCCCGTCGACGATCGCCGCCGGGATGGGCCTGCCCGACGAGCACGCCGCGACGGAACTCATCGCGACGCTGCACCGGCTGACCGAGACCATGCACGCCGCTGCGACGCCGAACCGCGCCGCCGCGGACCACTGACCCCACGAAGGAAGGAACACCATGGAAGCCCTCTACACCGCCGAGGCCCTCTCCACCGGCGCCGGCCGCGACGGCCGCGTCGCCACCAGCGACGGCTCGTTCGCGCTCGACCTCGCGATCCCGAAGGAGATGGGTGGCTCGGGCGCCGGCACCAACCCCGAGCAGCTCTTCGCCGCCGGGTACGCCGCGTGCTTCCACTCGGCACTGCAGGGTGTCGCCCGCAGCCAGAAGGTGAAGATCGCCGACTCCTCCGTCGGCGGCCGCGTGCAGATCGGCCCGAACGGCGAGGGCGGCTACCAGCTGGCCGTGCTGCTCGAGGTCGTCCTGCCCGGGCTCGAGCACGACCAGGCACAGGCCCTCGCGGACGCCGCGCACCAGGTCTGCCCGTACTCGAACGCGACCCGCGGCAACATCGACGTCACCATCACCGTCTCGGAGGACTAGTCCATGAGCACCACCCCCACCACCATGCGCGCCGTCGTCCACGAGACCTTCGCCGAGCCGGCCGAGGTCCTCGGCGTGCAGGAGCGCCCGGTCCCCACCCCGGGCGCCGGCGAGGTCCTCGTCCGCACGGTCCTCTCCCCCATCCACAACCACGACCTCTGGACCGTCCGCGGCACGTACGGCTTCAAGCCCGAACTGCCGGCGGCCTCCGGCACCGAGGCGCTCGGCGTGGTCGAGGCCCTCGGCGAGGGCGTCACGAACCTGCAGGTCGGCCAGCGCGTCGCCGGCGGGGCGTTCGGCGTCTGGGCCGAGTACTACACCGCGAACGCCGCCGGGCTCGTCCCGGTGCCCGACGCGATGCCCGACGAGGCCGCGGCCCAGCTCGTCTCGATGCCGTTCAGCGCGATCAGCCTGCTGCACTCGCTCGACCTGCACGAGGGCGACTGGCTGATCCAGAACGCCGCGAACGGTGCGGTCGGCCGCATGGTCGCCCAGCTCGGCGCCGCGCGTGGCATCAACGTCATCGGGCTCGTCCGCCGCGCCGCCGGCGTCGAGGAGCTCCGCGAGCAGGGCATCGAGCGCATCGTCGCCACCGACGCGGACGACTGGAAGGACCAGGTCGCCGCGATCACCGGCGGTGCGCCGATCGTCGCGGGCGTCGAGTCCGTCGGTGGCAAGGCCGCCGGCGACATCGCGAGCGTGCTCGGCGAGAACGCCACCCTCGTCGTGTTCGGCGCGATGGCCTCCCCCACGCTCGAGATCCCCTCCGGCAAGGTCATCTTCGGCCAGCTCACGGTGAAGGGCTTCTGGGGCAGCGTCGTCAGCAAGACGATGCCGGCCGAGACAAAGGGGCAGCTCTTCGGCGAGCTCATCACCCGCGTGCTCGACGGTTCGCTGACGCTCCCCGTCGCGGAGACGTTCGCCTTCGAGGACGTCCGCGACGCGGTCCGCGCCTCGGACACCGCCGGCCGCGTCGGCAAGGTGCTCCTGCGCCCGTAGACGCGACTGCGAAACGGACTGGAGGCGCGGTGCCAGCTGGCACCGCGCCTCCAGTCCGTTGTGGTGGTCTGTCTACCGCCGTGCCTGCTTCGCGGGGACCGTGAAGATGTTGCCGGTGGTGACGCCCTCCTCGACCTCTTCGAGGGTGCGACCGCGGCTCTCCGGGACGAACTTCCAGATGAAGAGCAGGGCCAGCACGCCGACGATCGCGAATCCGAAGAAGGTCCCGGTGATGCCGGTCGCGGCGACGATGGTCGGGAAGTACAGCCCGAGGAACGCGTTCGCGATCCAGAGGCAGAACACCGCGATGCCCATGCCGAGCGCACGGATCTGCGTCGGGAAGATCTCGGACAGGATCACCCACGTGGCGATGTTGAGGAACGTCTGCATCGAACCCACGAACGCGACGACGAGGAACAGGATGACCCACGGGCGGGCCGGGTTGCCCTCGACGAGCGTCATCGACGCGATGCCGATGAGGAAGTGGCAGACCGTCGTCAGCGAGTAGCCCAGGATGAGCGTCGTGCGCCGGTTGATCTTCTCCATGTTGTAGATCGCGATCACGCCACCGATGACGGCGATGATCCCGGGGGCGATGTTCGCGATGAGTGCCGCCGACTGCTGGAAGCCGGACTCGATGAGCACGGTCTGGCCGTAGTACATGATCGAGTTGATGCCGGTGAGCTGCTGGGCGACACCGATGCCGGCGCCGATGAGCACGATGCGGATCAGCCACTTGTTGCCGAGCAGGGTGCGCCAGCCGCTCTGCTGCTGGACCTTCGACTCGAACTCGTTCGAGCGCTTGATGTCCTCGAGCTCGGCCTCGGCACGTTCCTTCGAGCGGATCTGGCCGAGGACCTCGAGCGCCTCGTCGTTGCGGCCCTTCGACGCGAGCCAGCGCGGTGATTCGGGGACGCGCAGCATGCCGACGAACAGCGCGATCGCGGGCAGCGCGCAGACGGCGAGCATGACGCGCCAGACGCCGTTGCCCTCACCCCAGAGGTTGCCGATGATCGCGTTCACGACGAAGGCGGCCAGCTGCCCGATGACGATCATGAGCTCGTTGCGGCCGGAGAGCGACCCGCGGATCTCGTACGGGGCGAGTTCGGCGAGGAACACCGGGACGACCGTGGACGCACCGCCGACCGCCAGACCGAGCAGGACACGACCGACGACCATCACGCCGAACACCGGCGCGAAGACGCAGATCAGGGTGCCGACGAAGAACGTGACCGCGAGCAGGATGATCGTCTTGCGGCGACCCCAGCCGTCCGCGATCCGACCGCCGAGCATGGCGCCGATCGCGGCACCGAAGAGGAGCGAGCTCGTGACGACGCCCTCGGTGAGGTTCGTCAGGCCGAGCTCCTGCTTCATCGGCAGGAGCGCGCCGTTGATCACGCCGGTGTCGTAGCCGAAGAGGAGCCCGCCGAAGGTGGCGACGAGCGCGAGGACGCCGAGGCGGCGGACGTGCGGACCCTGTCCGACGGGCGGGAGCGGAACGCTCGGGGCTGTCGGTTTGATGTCGACCATGCGGGTGACTCCTTCGTCAGTGATCAGGCTGCATCGCTTGGAAGGATCGTAACCCGAATCCATGTCCTGTCAATCGGTCATGAAGACAACATGACGATTGGATCGCTCCACGAAAGTCCTGGTCAGCGATCATTCGTCGTCGCCGGTCGGCTCGTCCAGCACGTCCCCCAACGACGCCATGTCCGCACCGTGGTCCGTGTAGCGCCGGACCGTCCGCCGCGCCGCGGCGCTCGCGGCACCCGAGAGTCGTGGGTTCTTCCGTGCGGCGTCGGCGACGCGTCCGGCGTGCCCCGCGGTCGACAGCAGGATGTTCGCCAGGGCCCGCGCGTCACCCGGTTCCGGCACACCCGTGACCGTCCACGCCGTGCGGACCTGTTCGTCGGGCGTGACCCCGCGCCGCGTGCCCATCCGGTGCCAGTCCGAGAGCGAGCCCTCGGTCCGGGAGGCGGCACGGTCGGCCTCTCCCGCCCGCCGACGGTCGGCGTCGCGCGCGGCGTCGTCCGCGGCTTCGCTCCGCTCGATCCGGTCGACGAGCCCGTCCGCCCGCTTCCGGACGAGTTCGGCCCGTTCGCGGGCGGCGGCGTCGTCACCGCCGGCTTCGGCGATGCGGGCGGCGTGCGCGGCAGCCGCCGCGGCGAGGATCTCCGAACGCTCCATGCTCCGACGGTAACCCGTGCGGCCGACAGCGCCGCACACGAACCGCGCGCACGGGTTCCGGATAGCCTCCAGCCAGCAGCGGCACCTCGTGCGCTCCCGCACGGTCAGCCGACGACCACGAACGGAAGTGGACGACCATGGCAGGACTCGACGACCTCCTCGGGGCGATCCCGATCGGCGACATCGCGAAGAAGCTCGGCATCGACGAGGCGACCGCGAGGAACGCCGTCAGCCAGGCGGTCCCGGCGCTCGTCGGTGGGCTGCAGAAGAACGTGGAGAACGGTGGCGCGGCCTCGCTCGACAAGGCCCTCGACAAGCACGCCGCGAAGCCGGACCCCAGCACGATCGACGACGTCGACGAGGAGGACGGCAACAAGATCGTCGCCAACGTCTTCGGCGGCAAGCAGCAGGACGTGGCGGCGGCGCTCGGCAGCACCGGCGGCGGCGTGGACCTCGGCGGGATCATCGGCAAGGTGCTCCCGCTCGTCGCGCCGATCGTGCTGAGCAAGCTCGGGAACCAGAAGGCGGCGACGCAGTCGGGCGGCGGCGGGTTCGACATCGGCGGGCTGCTCGGGGGCTTCCTCGGCGGCGGCTCCGGTGCGGCCGGCGGGGCGGGCGGCGGCAAGGGTGGCGGCGGCCTCGACGTCGGCGGCATCCTCGGCAGCCTGGGCGGACTGCTCGGCGGCGGCAAGAAGTAGCTCGGCCGCGACGGCCGCCGGCCGCAGGGCGACCAGCAGACGGACGGGAGGCGCGGTGCCAGCCGGCACCGCGCCTCCTGTCCGTCAGG
>NZ_MJGQ01000016.1:0-23230 GCF_001865095.1 Curtobacterium sp. MCBA15_013
GGAGGCGCGGTGCCAGCTGGCACCGCGCCTCCTGTGTGTTCAGCGCTCGCGTCTGTGCGCGCTACTTCGACTCGTAGAGTCGGCTGCTCTCGTCGTGCCACTCGATGGCGGTCGCCGCGAGCTTGTCCTTGAACTCGGCGCCGTGGTGCGCACAGAAGTACAGCTCACCGCTGGCCATGGTGGCCCGGATGTACGCCTGCGCGCCGCAGCTGTCGCAACGGTCGGCAGCGGTGAGCTGGTGGCTGCTGACTTCGTCGATGGAGAGGTCCTGCACGGTCTGGGTCATTGCTGTGCTCCTCACGGATCGCAGGTGGTGCGGCTTGGTCCACCTATTTCAACACGTGATGCCTGAGAGTGGCGCATTGTGATCGCCCGTTTCGCTCAGCGCGGATCGGCTGTCCCCAGTCCGAGTGTCCGCGCGGTGGTGTCGGTGCGGATCGCTAGCATCGGAAGGTGAGCTCCGACTACTCTGCACGCCATCTCTCCGTCCTCGAAGGGCTCGAGGCGGTCCGCAAGCGTCCGGGCATGTACATCGGGTCGACGGACTCCCGCGGGCTCATGCACTGCCTGTGGGAGATCATCGACAACTCCGTCGACGAAGCCCTCGCCGGGCACGGTGACGAGATCGGCGTGCTGCTGCACCCCGACGGTTCGGTCGAGGTCCGCGACACCGCTCGTGGCATCCCCGTCGACGTCGAGCCGAAGACCGGTCTGACCGGGGTCGAGGTGGTGTTCACGAAGCTCCACGCCGGTGGCAAGTTCGGGTCCGGGTCGTACGCCGCGTCCGGTGGGCTGCACGGTGTCGGTGCCTCGGTCGTGAACGCGCTGTCGGAGCGCCTCGACGTCGAGGTCGACCGCGGCGGCAAGACCTACGCGATGTCGTTCCACCGCGGTGAGCCGGGCACGTTCGCCGGCGACGGGCCGGACGCGCCGTTCACCCCCTTCACCTCCGGCAGCGAATTGCGCGTCGCGGGCAAGGTGAAGAAGGGCGTGACCGGGTCCCGCGTGCGGTACTGGGCCGACCGGCAGATCTTCACCTCCGACGCGAAGTTCAGCACCAGCGACCTCGTCAGCCGGGCGCGCCAGACGGCCTTCCTCGTGCCAGGGCTCGGCATCACGATCACCGATGCGCGGCCCGCCTCGATCGAGGCAGCGGCCGCGCGGGCGGAGGCCACGGGCACTCCTGTCGAGCCCGGTCCCGTCGTCGAGCGCTTCCGGTACGAGGGCGGGATCGGTGAGTTCGTCGAGCACCTCGCCCTCGACTCCGCCGTCACCGACGTCTGGCGCATCCAGGGGACCGGCACCTTCACCGAGACCGTGCCGATGCTCGACGACAAGGGCCACATGGTGTCGACCTCGGTGTCGCGCGAATGCGAGGTCGACCTCGCGCTGCGATGGGGCAGTGGCTACGAGACGGTGTTCCGCAGCTTCGTCAACATCATCGCGACGCCAAAGGGCGGCACGCACCAGGCCGGCTTCGAGTCCGGCGTGGTCAAGGCCGTGCGCGCCCAGGTCGAGGCGAACGCCCGCAAGCTCAAGGTCGGGCAGGACAAGCTCGAGAAGGACGACGTGCTCGCCGGCATGACCGCGGTGCTCACCGTCCGCCTGCCCGAGCCGCAGTTCGAAGGTCAGACGAAGGAGGTCCTCGGCACCCCGGCGGTCCGGAAGATCGTCGACCAGGTCGTGTCGAAGCGCCTCACCGAGATCCTCACGTCGACGCAGCGGACCGAGAAGGCCCAGGCGGCGACCCTGCTCGAGAAGGTCGTCGCCGAGATGAAGACGCGCATCTCGGCCCGGGCGCACAAGGAGACCCAGCGCCGGAAGAACGCGCTCGAGAACTCCTCGCTGCCGACGAAGCTCGCCGACTGCCGCAAGCAGGACGCCGAGGGCACCGAGCTCTTCATCGTCGAGGGCGACTCCGCGCTCGGCACCGCCAAGCTCGCGCGGAACAGCGAGTACCAGGCGCTGCTGCCGATCCGTGGCAAGATCCTCAACGTGCAGAAGGCGTCCGTCTCGGACATGCTCTCGAACGCCGAGTGCGCCTCGATCATCCAGGTCATCGGCGCCGGTTCCGGCCGGACGTTCGAGATCGACCAGGCCCGCTACGGCAAGGTCATCATCATGTCCGACGCCGACGTCGACGGTGCCCACATCCGGACGCTCCTGCTCACGCTGTTCTTCCGGTACATGCGGCCGATGATCGAGCAGGGTCGGGTGTTCGCTGCTGTTCCGCCGCTGCACCGGGTCGTCGTGGTGAACCGCGGCAAGGCGAACGACACGCTGTACACGTACTCCGAGGCCGAGCTGCAGGCCGTGCTGAAGAAGCTCGAGAAGCAAGGCAAGAAGTACCAGGAGCCGATCCAGCGGTACAAGGGTCTCGGCGAGATGGACGCCGACCAGCTGGCGGAGACCACGATGGACCGCACGCACCGGACGCTGCGCCGGGTGAACATCACCGATGCCGAGGGTGCTGCGAAGGTCTTCGAGCTGCTCATGGGCAACGACGTGGCGCCGCGCAAGGAGTTCATCCTCGCCGGCGAGGGCCTCGACCGCGACCGTATCGACGCGTAGCCGGCGCGGCGCCGCGCGCGGCGACGCCGAGTCTCGCCTCACCGGACAGTTTCGCGCCGCGGCTGCGCGAGTTCTGTCCGCGGGGCCGAGTCTCGGCGCCGCCGTGCGGCGCGACCTCACGCGCCTGGCGACACGTCACGCGGCGCTGGCGTCGTGACGTGTCGCCAGCCGCGTGAGTTCGCAGCGCGGTCGGGTGGTCGGGGCGGTGGTCGTCCCCATGGGTGGACGGGAGGCGCGGTGCGGGGCCGTCCCGCGCCTCCCGTCCGGCCGTCAGCGCGTCCTCACGCGCTGGGCGACAGTTCACGCGGCGAGGGCCCCGTGAATTGTCGCCTGGCGCGAGAAGCCGCCGTCGGCGCGGCCGCGCGAGGGCGAGTCTCGGCTGGGCGGACGGTTTCGCGCCGCGGCGGCGCGAGGACTGTCCGCGGGGCCGAGTCTCGGCGTCCGCCGCGGCGCAGGCGCGTGTTCACGCGGTGGGCGACAGTTCACGCGGCGAAAGGCCCGTGAACTGTCGGCTGGCGCGAAAGGTCGCGCCCGCGCGCCTACGCCTCGCCGGCGGTGCCGTCGAGCGCCGCCGCACTCCCACCGATCGAGTCGATCACGGCGTCGAGCGGCGCTCCCGACCCGTCGCGCTTCGACAGCCAGTCCGGCAGCGTCCGGGCAGCGCCGTCCGACCCGACCGCGTGCGGGGGAGCGATGCCCGCCCACGCCACCGTCAGGCCGTCCTCGCCCTTGAGGAACGCGTGCGCCCGCACACCCTGGGTCGCACGGCCCTTCGCCGGGAACTCCGACAGGGCCGAGACCTTGGCGCGGCCGGTGTCGGTGCCGGGCAGGGCCGAGGACGACGCCGAGACCGTCGCGACCACGGCGTCGTCGGAGCGGGCGACGGATCCGAACCAGATCGCCGAGGCACCCGCGGCGAGGGCCACGCCGGCGACCCCACCGGCGGGGAGGCCCTGCGCACGGACGCCGGACGCGGGGAACCGCAGCAGCTGCGCGTTCGAGGTGATGAACACGAGGTCGTCCGACTCGGGCGCCTGGGCGGCACCGACGACCGCGTCGCCGGGCTTCAGCCCGATGGCGGGGAACTCGGGCTTGTCCGGCCAGGCTCCGGGCACGACGCGCTTCACGACGCCCTGCACGGTGCCGATGGCGAGCGAGTCCGACGAGGCGCCGGAGAGGTCGACGAGGGCGACCACGGTCTCGCCGCGGGCGATGCCGAGGAAGTCCGTCACGCGGACGCCGGCGTCGAGCCGGACCGCGGCGGGCGGCACGGCGGGGACGTCGACGGGGGAGAGCCGGATCACGCGCCCGGTCGAGGTGAGCGCCCCGACCTGCCCGCGCACCGAACTGACGATCGACGAGCGGACGGCGTCGTGCTTGGACCGCTTCGGCACCCGGACGATGCCGAGCTCGGACGTCGGGATGTCGACCCGGATGAGCCGCCCGGTGGTCGAGAGCAGCACGCGGCACGGGGAGTCGGCGATCTGCAGGGACTCCGGGTCGACCGCGGCCTTGCGACCACCCTTGACGGGGGCGTCGGCCTCGGTGAGCAGGGTCCGGCGCGGCGTCGCGAACCGGTCGGACACCTCGGTGAGCTCGAGCGCGACCTGGGCACGGAGCCGCTCGTCGGACGCGAGCAGTTCCTCGAGCGCGGCGATGTCGGCGAGCAGCTGGTCGCGCTCGCCCTCGAGCTCGAGGCGTGAGAACTTCGTCAGGCGCCGGAGCCGCAGTTCGAGGATGTACTCGGCCTGCACCTCGGACAGGTCGAACACCGTTTGCAGGCGGGAGCGCGCCGCCTCGGAGTCGTCCGAGGAGCGGATGACCTCGATGACCTCGTCGATGTCGAGGATCGCGATCAGCAGCCCCTCGACCAGGTGCAGTCGCTCCTTCTTGCGTGCGAGGCGGTACTGCGACCGACGTGTGACGACCGAGAGCCGGTGCTGCACGTAGACGTCGAGCAGCTCGCGCAGCCCGAGGGTCTTGGGCGATCCGCCGACCAGCGCGACGTTGTTGATGCCGAAGCCGTCCTCGAGCGGGGTGTGCTTGTACAGCTGCTCGAGCACGGCGGTCGGGTTGAAGCCGCTCTTGATGCCGATGACGAGCCGGAGCCCGTGGTTGCGGTCGGTCAGGTCGTTCACGTCGGAGATGCCGACGAGCTTCTTCGACTGGACGCCGTCCTTGATCTTCTCGATCACGCGCTCCGGGCCGACCAGGTACGGCAGCTCGGTGACCACGAGGCCGACCTTGCGCGGGGTGAGGTTCTCGACGCTCACCTTCGCGCGCGTCCGGAACGAGCCGCGGCCGCTGGCGTAGGCGTCGCGCACGCCGGAGAGCCCGACGATCGTGCCGCCGGACGGCAGGTCGGGGCCCGGCACGAACTCCATCAGTTCGTCGAGCGTCGCCTGCGGGTTCATGAGCAGGTGCTTCGCGGCCTCGACCACCTCGCCGAGGTTGTGCGGCGCCATGTTCGTCGCCATGCCGACCGCGATGCCCGACGCGCCGTTGACGAGCAGGTTCGGGAACGCCGCGGGCAGCACGCCCGGCTGCATGATCTGGTTGTCGTAGTTCGGGACGAAGTCGACGACGTCCTCGCCCAGGCCCTCGGTCATGGCCATCGACGGTTCGGCGAGGCGGGCCTCGGTGTACCGGGCGGCCGCGGGTCCGTCGTCGAGCGAGCCGAAGTTGCCGTGTCCGTCGACGAGCGGCACGCGCATCGTGAACGGCTGCGCCATGCGCACCAGGGCGTCGTAGATCGCGCCGTCGCCGTGCGGGTGCAGCTTGCCCATCACCTCGCCGGTGACGCGGGCGCTCTTCACGTGGCCGCGGTCGGGCCGGAGCCCCATCTCGGCCATCTGGTAGAGGATGCGCCGCTGCACGGGCTTCAGGCCGTCGCGTGCGTCGGGGAGTGCCCGTGAGTAGATGACGGAGTACGCGTACTCGAGGAAGGAGCCCTGCATCTCCTCGGAGACGTCGACGTCCTCGATGCGTTCACCGTCGGGCAGGCCGACTGCTTCCGTGCGTGCCATGGCACCCTTCTGCGAGACTGGGGAAGATGGGAACAAGCGTACCGACGGCCCCCGACGCCACCGCGAACCTCGCCGACGTCTTCCCGAGTTGCCTCGTCGCGCTCGGCGCTGCGGACGACGCCTGGTTGCGTTCCACCGGACTGGAGGCGCGGATCACCCTCCGCCCCGCCCGTTCCGCGATCGTCGTGCTGGTCGACGGCCTCGGTGCCGGCGCGCTGGCAGCGCGCGCCGGACACGCCCGCTGGCTCGCCGCGGGCAAGAAGCGACTGCGCAGCGGCTTCCCGACGACGACGGCGGCCGCACTGAGCACGCTGACGACCGGTCGGTCGCCCGGCACCCACGGCGTGGTCGGGTACAGCGGCTGGAACCCCGACACCGGCCGGGTGATGAACCTGCTGAGCGGCTGGGACGACGAGGTCCCGAAAGACTGGTTCCTCGCCCGCACGCTGTTCACCGAGGCGCCGGCGCTCGGCGTCGACCCCGTGGTGGTCGGACCCGCCCGGTACCGCTCCTCGGGGATGACCGCGAACGTCCTCGGCGGGGCGCGCTACGTCCCGGCCGACTCGATCCCGCAGCGCGTCGACGCCGCCCTCGCCGAGACCGCAACGGGTCGCTCGCTCGTGTACCTCTACGTCCCAGAGCTCGACTCGATCGGGCACAAGCACGGCTGGCAGTCCGACCGGTGGACCGCGGCACTCGAACTCCTCGACGGCGAACTCGCTCGGCTCGAGGGCCGTGCCGCCGCCGACGTCGGGATCGTCGTGACGGCCGACCACGGCGTGCTCGACGTCCCCGACCACGCGAACATCGCGCTCGACCCGCTCCTGCTGACCGACGTCGTCGGGGTCGCCGGCGACCCGCGCTGCCGGCAGTTCACGGTCGCACCGGGCACCGACGTCCGCTCCCTCGTCGGGCAGTTCCGGGCGCGCTACGGCAAGAAGGCGTACGTCGCGAGCCGTGACGAGGCGATCGCCGCCGGCTGGTTCGGCACCGTCTCGGACGAGGTCGTCCCGCGCATCGGGGACGTCGTGCTCGTGGCACGGGGGTCCTGGGCGTTCAACGACGACCGGGCCCTGCGCGACGGCGAGTCACCGAAGCGCATGGTCGGCCAGCACGGTGCGATGACCGACGAGGAGACCATGGTGCCGCTGCGCCTCGCCGGGGCGTTCGCGCAGTAGCACGAGCCCGATGGCGCCCGGGGATCAGGCCGGGTCGTCGTCCGGCCGGGTCCCGAAGACGATCTCGTCCCAGCTCGGCATCGACCGTCGGTTCCGCTTCTTGCGGTCCTGCCGCCCGGCCTCGGCCTCGGGGGCGGAGGTGGGTCGGGCGTCCGGCTGCGGCGCGGTGTCCGACGAGTCCTCGAACCCCTGCAGCGGGATGTCGACGACGCTGATCGAGGTCCGTCGTCCGTCGTCCTGCGGCTGTTCGCCGAAGGCCGCGGCCTCGCGCTCGCCACGACGGCGGCGGAGCGCCTCGAGCAGGTCGGCGGTCTCGTTGCCCGGGGCGCGTTCCTCGACGGCGGCTCCGATGCGGGGGAGCGGCGCGCGGAGCGGACGCTCCTGCACCTCGGGGTTCGTGACGTCCTCGTCGGGCTCGTCGACCCGGAACGCGCCGGAGTCGAACCGCGTCCCGTCGGTGTCCTGGTGGTCGTTCTCGACCGCACGGAGGCGCGGCGCGATGCCCTCGTCCTCGGTGTGCGAGAGCCGGTGCGCGTCGCCGTTGTCCGGCGTCAGCGTCGACGTCTTCGGGTCGAAGCGCCACTGGGCGTCGTGCTCGACCTCGGCGGCCGTGTAGTGCACGCGGACCTGCCAGCCGCTCTCGACGTGCTTCCACGACGCCCAGGCGATCCCGCTGGCCTCGCCCGCCTCGAGCTTGGCGGTGATCGCCTCACCGAAGGTGTCGGGCGACTCGTCGTCGACCGGGGTGACCGGCACGCGGTGCGCGGCGTCGAGGATGAAGGCACGCTCGGCGAGGACGGGGCCCTCGAAGCGCCGCACGTACTCGACGTCGACGTCGAGCGCCAGGGCGACCTCGGCGGCGTCGGCACCGCCGCGGATCCGCGCCTGCACGTCCTTGGGGGACACGCGCTTGTGCGGACCGGACTCGGGGTTCGCCTGCCGGACCTGACCGGGCAGCGACGAGGTGACGGGCAGTCGGAACTCGGTCCCGCCGTCGGTCGCGAGCAGGAGTGCCCCGGACTCCACCCCGATGACTCTCACGTCTTGCATGGTTCCGCCTTCCGAGCGTCGCGTACGGTCGTGCCTCGTACCCCGTGAGTATGCAGCCGTCCGGACCCGATCCCGCGGAGGCGCACGGGCGTGCCGTGGACTCCCGTGCGAGCGTTTCCGGACAGCGGGAATGGACGGGCGGGCACACGGGTTGCAGCGCCAGAACGACCCGCCGGAGACTTCGGTTTGCGCTCTGGCGAGACGTGGTGCAAACTGTCGCCGCCGATCACCGGCGACGACCTCTCGATACGAGAAATGGATGGGCATGGCCACCGATTACGACGCCCCCCGGAAGACCGACGACAACTCCGACTCGGAGTCGATCGAGGCCCTCAAGGAGCGCGTTCCCGACAAGATGTCGGGGGTCGTCGACGATGATTCCGACAACCCCGGCAGCTTCGAGCTCGCCGGACAGGACCTCAGCGACGTCGACCTCGACGTCGTCGTGCTCCCGCCCCAGGTCGACGAGTTCACCTGTGTCGAGTGCTTCCTCGTGAAGCACCGCTCGCAGCTCGACCACGAGTCGAAGCTCGGCCCGGTCTGCGCGGAGTGCGCGGCGCTCTAGGGAACGCACGAAACCAGAACGGCCCGTCACCGCGAGGTGACGGGCCGTTCTGCGTGCTCTGGGCGTTCGGACGTGCGTCGTGCTGGACAGGAGGCGCGGGTCGGGCCCGCACCGCGCCTCCTGGATCGCAGGTGGGGACTCAGGACCGCAGGGCGGCGACGACGGCCGACGGGTTGCGGACGCTGACCAGCCAGTAGGGCGTCGGGTCCGCGGGGTCCTGCACCTCGACCTTGACGACCCCGCGCACGTAGCCGCGGAAGAGCGTCCAGGCGCGGGCGTCGAGCTTCGGCCCGCGCTGCGTGGTGGCCTCGGCGCCCTCGTAGCCCTCGACCTCGCCCACGAGCGCCCGCGGGAGGTGCGCCCGACCGGCGCGGAACTCGGTCTCCGTGACCTCGATGGTCGGAGCCAGCGCCCAGAGCAGCACGAGCACGCCGAGGTACATGCCGACGGCCACGAGGACGCCGGCGAGCACGCTGATCGGCAGGAACACGAGGAGGCTGGCGGGGATGACGAGCGCCGTCGCCAGGTAGAGGACGGGCGGAGCCCACAGTCGTTCGCGGTACAGGGTCACGACACCATTCGACCACGACTCCGGGCAGGTCACGGAACGGTCACGGTCTGCACTACCCTCGACACGTGACCGAACCAGTCGACGTGCTCTGGACCGGGGAGAACGCTCCCGGATACGCCCACCCCGGTGACGCCGGTGCGGACCTCGTCTCGACCGAGGCGTTCGTCCTGCAGCCCGGCGAGCGTCGGCTCGTGGGCACGGGCCTCAAGATCGCGCTGCCGGACGGGTACGCCGCGTTCGTGGTCCCGCGCAGCGGTCTCGCCGCGAAGCACGGCATCACGATCGTGAACGCCCCCGGCACCGTCGACGCCGGGTACCGCGGCGAGATCAAGGTCGCGCTGCTCAACACCGACCAGGCCGCCGCGCACGAGGTGCACGTCGGAGACCGCATCGCCCAGATGATCGTCATGCCGGTCCCGCGCGTGTCGTTCACCCGCGTCGACGAGCTGCCCGACAGCGTCCGCGGCCAGGGCGGGTTCGGCTCGTCGGGCTACGGTGACCGGAGCGGTGCCGTCAGCGGCGCCGCGGACAACGCTCAGGAAGGAACGCGCGCATGAAGTTCGGCCGACGCAAGCGTGACGAGGTCGAGGTGGCGGACGCCGTCGCCGACGAGGTCGAGGTGGCCGAGACGACGCCGGAGGTCGACATCGCGATCGACGCCGACGCCGACCTCGACGAGGTGGACGCCGTCGCGCCGACCGACAAGTCTGCGCCCGAGGACCGTGCCGAGAGCGGCCCGCACGACGAGACCGAGGCGAACCTGGTCCGTCCGTACGTCGACCTCGGCGGCGTGAAGGTCCTCCCGCGCGAGGGGCTCCACCTGCGGCTCGAGGTGGAGGAGGGCTCGCAGCGCGTCGTCGCGGTCGGGCTCGACTACGACGAGTCCACGCTGCAGGTGCAGCCGTTCGCCGCACCCCGCTCCACCGGTCTCTGGCACGAGATCCGCGCCCAGATCGCCGAGCAGATCGAGCGCCAGGGCGGCATCGTGTCCGAGGTCGACGGTCCGTTCGGCCCCGAGCTCCGCGCCCAGGTCCCGGTCGTCTCCGACGGCACGGGCGTCACCGACGGGGCCCGCCCCGCGCGGTTCATCGGCGTCGACGGCCCGCGCTGGTTCCTGCGCGGCGTGATCGCCGGCAAGGCCGCCGAGCAGCCCGACGACGCGGCCGAGATCGAGGACCTGTTCCGCAGCGTCGTCGTGGTCCGCGGGACCACCCCGATGCCGCCGCGCGACCTCATCCCGCTGCACATGCCGAAGTCGACGCAGTCGGCCATCTGACCGGCGACCCGAACCAGGAGGCACGGTGCCGGACCACGACGACACCACCCGTCCCGAGGCGGACGCGCCCGACGCGCTGCCCTCGTTCAGCGACCAGATGCGTGCCGCCGTCGCCAACACCGGGCTCGGCAAGGTCGCGCCGGGCGAGGCGCCGTCGGGGCACGCCCTCGTCGCGGCCATCGGCGGCGTGCGCGGACTGGTCGAGTCCGTCCTGCCCGGGCTCGCGTTCCTGGTGGTCTACGCGATCACGAAGGAGGTCGTCCCGAGCGTCCTGATCCCGGTCGCGATCGGCGTCGTGTTCGTGGTGCTCCGCCTGCTGCAGCGCCAGTCGCTCGTGATGAGCCTCGCGGGGATCCTCGGCGTGGCGATCTCCGCCGGCCTCGCGCTCATCACCGGGCGGGCCGAGAGCAACTTCATCCCCGGGATCGTCATCAACGCCGTGTGGCTCGTCGGGCTGCTCGTGACGCTGGCGATCCGGCAGCCGCTCATCGGCCTGGTCGTCGGGTTCCTGCTCCCGCCGAACGAGGACGGCACCCCGCAGGACTGGCGTCGCGACCCGGCGAAGCGCCGTGTTCTGACCGTTGCCACCTGGCTCTGGGTCGGACTCTTCGCGATCCGGCTCCTCATCGAGGTGCCGCTGTACCTGACCGCCCAGGTGGAACTGCTCGCCGGCATCAAGCTCATCACGGGCGTCCCGCTCTACGCCGCCCTTCTTTGGGTGACCTGGCTGCTCGTCCGGACGGTGTTCAAGCGCGAGGGTGACGCCACCCGGGTGTAGAGTTGTCTCGACATCGAGATAATTCCCCGCGGCCCTTCCCGGGCTGGCGGGTTTAGGTTTGCCTTGCTGGTGGGACGCCTCGCGCCCCGCTTGGATGGGGGCACACCGATCAACCAGGGAGGCGGCACAGTGGCTGCAGTCAACAGCTTCGGCTCGAAGGACACGCTGTCGGTTGGGGGTGTCGACTACGCGATCCACCGGATCGACACGGTGCCCGGGCACGAGAAGCTCCCGTACAGCCTGAAGGTGCTGCTCGAGAACCTCCTCCGCACCGAGGACGGCAAGAACGTCACCGAGGACCAGATCCGCGCCCTCGGGTCGTGGCAGCCCGACGCCGAGCCGGACACCGAGATCCAGTTCTCGCCGGCCCGCGTGGTCATGCAGGACTTCACCGGCGTCCCGTGCATCGTCGACCTCGCCACCATGCGCGAGGCGATGGCCGAGATCGGCGGCGACCCGAACAAGATCAACCCGCTGTCGCCGGCCGAGATGGTCATCGACCACTCCGTCATCGCCGACCTCTTCGGTCGCGAGGACGCACTCCAGCGCAACACCGACCTCGAGTACGAGCGGAACGGTGAGCGCTACCAGTTCCTCCGCTGGGGCCAGACCGCGTTCGAGGACTTCAAGGTCGTCCCGCCCGGAACCGGCATCGTGCACCAGGTCAACATCGAGTACCTGGCGAAGGTCACCTACACGCGTGACTTCGACGGCGAGACCTACGCCTACCCGGACACCCTCGTCGGCACCGACTCGCACACCACGATGGTGAACGGGCTCGGCGTGCTCGGCTGGGGCGTCGGCGGCATCGAGGCCGAGGCGGCGATGCTCGGGCAGCCGGTGTCGATGCTCATCCCGAAGGTCGTCGGCTTCAAGCTGTCCGGGTCGATCCCGGCCGGCGTGACCGCGACCGACGTGGTGCTCACCATCACGCAGGAGCTCCGCAAGCACGGCGTCGTCGGCAAGTTCGTCGAGTTCTACGGCGAGGGCGTCGGCGAGGTCCCGCTCGCGAACCGCGCCACCATCGGCAACATGTCGCCGGAGTTCGGCTCCACGGCGGCGATGTTCCCGGTCGACGACGTGACGCTCGACTACCTCCGCCTCACCGGCCGCTCCGAGGACCAGATCGCGCTCGTCGAGGCCTACGCCAAGACCCAGGGCCTCTGGCACGACGCTGCGGTCGAGCCGAACTACTCGGAGTACATGGAGCTCGACCTCTCGACGGTCGTCCCGTCGATCTCCGGCCCGAAGCGCCCCCAGGACCGCATCGAGCTCTCGAAGGCGAAGACCCAGTTCGAGGTCGACCTCGGCAACTACACGACGCCGAGCGAGCAGACCGACCTCGACGACGCGGTGGAGGAGACCTTCCCCGCCTCCGACCCGATCGCCGCCGGTTCCACGAACGAGGACACCGCGCTGCACGAGCACGTCTACGTCTCGAGCGCCCCGTCGACGGCCTCGCAGCCGACGAAGGTCGCGATGGACGGGGCCGACCCGTTCACGATCGACCACGGTGCCGTCGCGATCGCCGCGATCACGTCGTGCACGAACACGTCGAACCCGTCGGTCATGATGGCCGCCGGCATCCTTGCCCGGAACGCCGCGAAGAAGGGCCTCACCGCGAAGCCGTGGGTCAAGACCACGCTCGCGCCGGGGTCGAAGGTGGTCACGGACTACTACGAGAAGGCCGGTCTCACGACCTACCTCGAGCAGCTCGGCTTCTACACGGTCGGCTACGGCTGCACCACCTGCATCGGCAACTCGGGCCCGCTGCCGGAGGAGATCTCGCAGGCCGTGCAGGACAACGACCTCGCCGTCACCGCGGTGCTCTCGGGCAACCGCAACTTCGAGGGGCGCATCAACCCCGACGTGAAGATGAACTACCTGGCCTCCCCGCCGCTGGTCATCGCGTACGCCCTCGCCGGGTCGATGCACTTCGACTTCGACAAGGACGCCCTCGGGCAGGACCAGGACGGCAAGGACGTCTTCCTGCAGGACATCTGGCCCGACGCGGTCGAGGTCCAGCAGGTCATCGACGCGTCGATCGACACCGAGATGTTCACCCACGAGTACGGCTCCGTGTTCGAGGGCGACGACCGCTGGAAGAACCTGCCGACCCCGACGGGCGACACGTTCGAGTGGGACACCGAGTCGACCTACGTGCGGAAGCCCCCGTACTTCGAGGGCATGACCATGCAGCCCGACGCGGTGTCGGACATCTCCGGCGCCCGGGTGCTCGCGAAGCTCGGCGACTCGGTCACGACCGACCACATCTCGCCGGCCGGGTCGATCAAGGCCGACAGCCCGGCGGGCAAGTACCTCGCCGAGCACGGCGTCGACCGCAAGGACTTCAACTCCTACGGCTCGCGTCGCGGCAACCACGAGGTCATGATCCGCGGCACGTTCGCGAACATCCGCCTCCGCAACCAGCTCCTCGACGGCGTGGAGGGCGGCTACACCCGCGACTTCACGACGCCGGACGGTGCACAGTCGTTCATCTACGACGCATCGCAGCACTACCAGGAGCAGGGCATCCCGCTCGTCATCTTCGGTGGCAAGGAGTACGGCTCCGGTTCGTCCCGCGACTGGGCGGCGAAGGGCACGAACCTGCTCGGCGTCCGCGCGGTCATCACCGAGAGCTTCGAGCGCATCCACCGCTCGAACCTCATCGGCATGGGCGTCGTGCCGCTGCAGTTCCCCGCCGGCGAGTCGGTCGAGTCCCTCGGGCTCGACGGCACCGAGGTCGTCTCGATCTCCGGCCTGACCGAGCTGAACGAGGGCCGTACGCCCAAGACGGTGCACGTCACGGCTGCGCCGAGCGAGCACTCGCCCGCCGGCAAGGAGACGATCGAGTTCGACGCGGTCGTCCGCATCGACACCCCGGGTGAGGCGGACTACTACCGCAACGGCGGCATCCTGCAGTACGTGCTGCGGTCGCTCGTCTGACGCACCCGTCCGTTGTCGGGTCACGCGCATAGAGTGGGCCGACAGCCCCACGAAAGGAGCGCCCGTGAGTCTGCTCTCGAGCATCACGTCGCCGCGCGACCTGAAGCGTCTCTCCGACGCGCAGATGACGGACCTCGGCGCCGAGATCCGACGCTTCCTCGTCGCCGAGGTCGCGAAGACCGGCGGCCACCTCGGTCCGAACCTCGGCGTCGTCGAGCTCACGCTGGCGATGCACCGGGTGTTCGACTCGCCGCACGACCCGTTCGTCTTCGACACCGGGCACCAGTCGTACGTGCACAAGCTCGTCACCGGGCGGCAGGACTTCTCGCGGCTGCGCGAGCGGGGCGGCCTCGCCGGGTACCCGCAGCGGAGCGAGTCGGAGCACGACATCGTGGAGTCCTCGCACGCGTCCTCGTCGCTGTCCTGGGCGGACGGCATCTCCCGCGCCTTCGTGCAGACCGGCCAGGCCGACCGGACCGTGGTCGCGGTCGTCGGCGACGGTGCGCTCACCGGCGGGATGACGTGGGAGGCCCTCAACAACATCTCCGACGGCAACGACCGTCGACTCGTCATCGTCGTCAACGACAACGGGCGCTCGTACGCGCCGACCATCGGTGGCATGGCGCGGTTCCTCAGCTCGGTGCGCACGCGCCGCGAGTACCGGGCGCTGTTCGAGAAGTCCCAAGCCGCGGCGGCGCGGTTCGGTGCACCCGGGCGGGCGCTCTACCGCGGGATGCGCGGCGGGCTGCACGGGTTCCTCTCGCGGTTCACGAACAACGAGGCGCTCTACTCGAACCTCGACATCAAGTACATCGGGCCGGTGAACGGGCACGACCAGCGGGCGATGGAGGCCGCACTCCGCCAGGCGAAGGCGTACGGCGCGCCGACGATCGTGCACGCCATCACCGAGAAGGGGCACGGGTTCGAGCCCGCGCTGCGCGACCAGGCCGACCAGTTCCACGCGGTCGGGCACATCGACCCGGAGACCGGGGAGTCGCTCGACGTGTCGTCGGGGCCGTCGTGGACCTCGGTGTTCGCCTCGACGCTGGCGGAGGTCGGCGCGTCGGACGAGAAGATCGTGGCGATCACCGCTGCGATGCTCCGCCCGACCGGGCTGCACCTCTTCCAGGAACAGCACCCCTCGCGCGTGATCGACGTCGGGATCGCCGAGCAGCACGCCGTGACGACCGCGGCCGGACTCGCGTTCGGCGGCCTGCACCCCGTCGTGGCGCTGTACGCGACGTTCCTGAACCGGGCGTTCGACCAGGTGCTCATGGACGTCGCGCTGCACCGGGCCGGCGTCACCTTCGTGCTCGACCGCGCGGGCATCACCGGGCCGGACGGGCCGTCGCACCACGGCATGTGGGACCTCGCGTTGCTGCAGGTCGTGCCCGGGATCCGGATCGCCGCACCCCGTGACGCCGCGACCCTGCGTGAGGAGTTCCGCGAGGCCGTCGCCGTCGACGACGCACCCACCGTGCTGCGCTGGTCGAAGGGACAGGTCGGGCCGGACATCGTCGCGGAGCGTCGACTCCGGGACGGGGTGGACGTGCTGCGGTCGCCGTCGTCCGACCAGGAGCCCGACGTCCTGTTCGTCGCCGTGGGCTCGATGGTGCCGGTGGCGCTCGACGCGGCGGCGCTGCTCGAGTCCCAGGGCATCGGCGTGACGGTCGTCGACCCGCGGTGGGTGGTGCCGATCCCCGCGTCGCTCATCGACCTGTCGCGTGACCACCGGCTCGTGATCACGCTCGAGGACGGGGTGCGGGTCGGTGGCGTCGGGACGCGGCTGCGGCAGGACCTGCGCGCTGCGGGTGTCGACACCGGGGTGAACGAGCTCGGGCTGCCGGACGCGTTCATCGACCACGCGTCGCGGTCCCAGATCCTCGAGGACGTGGGGCTGACCGCGCAGGCGATCGCCCGGGACGTCATCGACCAGGTCGTCGGGACGAAGCTGCCGCAGGCGAAGCCGGCGCGGGCGGCGTCGCGCTCCCGGGAGTCCGCCGACCGCTGAGCGGCGCGGGCGCGGCGCGCCGGCCCGGCGTGGCCCGGCCCGGCGCGGCGGGTCGAACCACGAATGCGACGTCGAACCGGGCGGATCGACGAGTTCGATGTCGGATCCGTGGTTCGATCCGAAGCCCGGCGGCACGGGCGGGGCGGGGTCAGTGCGGCGCGGGTGGCGCGGCGGCGGCGGACACGAGCTCGCGCAGGATCGCGCGGGCCATCGGCGTCACCCAGAGGACCTGGCCGTACGACAGGCCGTCGCGGCCCTCGCGGATGATCTCCACGCGCGAGGACGTCGGCCCCTCGCGCGAGAACGTCATGACGATGTTCTCGGCGCGGAGGGCGAACGAGGCCCGGCGGCCGATGACGGCTCCGTCCGGACGGATCTCCATCGCCGCGGCACCCGGGACGGCGTGCACGGCGCGGTCGAGCAGCTCCGGGACCTCGTCGAGCGGCACGGGCACGACGACGCTGGGGTGCCCGGTCGTCCTCGGTGCCCACCACTCCTGTGCCATGGTTCGACCGTACGCCGCACAACGAAAGTCACCCCGAACCACGGATCGCCGTGGTTCGGGGTGACTTCGGTTGTGCGGAGCCGAGCGGCCGCAGCTAGCGCGAGGCCGGCCCGACGATCAGCGGCTCGTGGAACGCCCCGCCGAAGACCCGCTCGGACGCACCGGAACGGTCGAGGTACGGGCTGATGCCGCCGGCCTGGAACGGGTAGCCCGCGCCGAGGATGAGCCCGAGGTCGATCTCCTCGACGTGCTGGACGACCTCGTCCTCGAGCATGCGGTGCAGCTCGTCGGCGAGGGCGTCCTCGAAGCGGCGCTGCATCTCGGCAGCGTCGACCGGCTTCGCGTCCTTCTTCGACGGTGCGACGAGCTTCACGGCAGCGGGGTCGTACCCGGTCGCGGTGCCCTTCTTGTCGCGGGTCAGGATGTGCCCGAACTCGGCGATCTTCTTCAGGCCGTCACCCGGGTAGAAGCGCTCCGGCCAGGCGGCGTGGTGCGAGTCGAGCACGTGCGCGCCGACCGGCAGGCCGACGAGCTCGAGCAGCTCGAACGGGGACATCGGCAGGCCGAGCGGCGCAGCGCCCTGGGCGACGACGTCGAACGACGTGCCCTCCTCGACGCCGCGCATCGCCTCGCCGAGGACACGGGCGAGCACCCGGTTCACGACGAAGCCCGGCTGGTCGGCCGTGATGATCGCGGTCTTCTTGAGGGTCTTCGCGACGGCGAGGGCCGTGGCGAGGGTCTCGTCGGAGGTCGAGGCGGTGCGCACGACCTCGAGCAGCGGCATCACGGCGACGGGGTTGAAGAAGTGGAACCCGACGAGTCGCGACGGATCGGACAGCACGGAGCCCATCTCGGACACCGACAGCGACGAGGTGTTCGTGGCGAGGATCGCGTCCGGAGCGATCACCTGCTCGATCTTCCGGAAGACCTCCTGCTTGACGCTCATCTCCTCGAAGACGGCCTCGATGACCCAGTCGGCGTCCGCGAAGGCGTCGTAGGACACCGACCCGGACACGAGCGCCTTGATGCGGTTCGCGTCGTCGGGGGAGACCCGGCCCTTGTCGAGGAGCTTGTCCACCTCGCCGCGGATACGCTCCACGCCGGCGTCGACGCGGGACTGGTCGACGTCGGTGATGACGACCGGGACGCCGAGGCGTCGGGCGAAGAGCAGCGCGAACTGGGACGCCATCAGGCCGGCGCCCAGGACGCCGACCTTCGTGACGGGGCGCGGCGAGACGTCCGCGGGGGCGCCCACCGGCTTCTTCGCGCGCTTCTGCACGAGGTCGAACGCGTACATCGACGCGGCGAACTGATCGCCCGAGATGAGGTCGGCCAGGGCGTCGTCCTCGTCGGCGAACCGCTCGTCGAGCGAGCCGGACTTCGCCGCGGCGACGAGGTCGAGCGCCCGGAACGGCGACTTCGGGACCGTGCCGATCTTCGACGCGACCTGACTGCGGGCGACCTTCACGACGGTGCCCCACGCGGCCTTCTCGATCATGCCGGGCTCGTTCTTCCGCACGACCTTGGTGCGACCCGACACGACGCCGTCGATCCACGCCACCGCGGACGGCAGGAAGGTGACCGAGGGGATCAGCGCGTCGCCGATGCCGAGCTCGACCGCGGCCGGACCGTCCATCAGGCGGTTGTTCTTGAGCGGGTTCTCGACGATGACGCGGAGCGCCTTCTCGGGGCCGATCAGGCGGGGGAGCAGCGTTGCGCCGCCCCACCCGGGGATGATGCCGAGGAAGACCTCGGGGAGCCCGATGCCCTGCGCGGCCGACGAGAACGCCCGGTACGTGCAGTGCAGCCCGATCTCGAGGCCACCGCCGAGCGCGATCCCGTTGATGAGCGCGAAGGAGGGGACGCCGAGGTCGGAGAGCTTCCGGAGCGTCGCGTGTCCGAGGGCGGCCAGGTCGTGGGCGACGTCCCGCGACGGCACCGAGGCGGCCTGCGAGAGGTCGGCACCGGCGGCGAAGCAGTACTCCTTGCCGGTGATCGCCACGGCCTGGATCGTCCCGGCGGACGCTTCGGTCCGCAGGGTGTCGAGGACCCCGGAGAGCTCGTGCAGCGTGCGCGGCCCGAGGGTCGACGGTCGCTTGTAGTCCTTGCCGTTGTCGAGCGTGATGAGCGCGAGCGTGCCACCCGACGGCAGCGCGACGTGCTTCAGGTACGAGTGGGTGACCACCTCGTCCTCGCTGAGGGCGAGGAGCTGGTCGTTGTCGACGATGGTCATGGTCACGCCGCCTTCCGCGCCGCGGACTTGCTGAAGTTCGGGTTCTCCCAGATGACGGTGCCGCCCTGGCCGAGCCCGATGCACATCGTCGTGATGCCGTACCGGACGTCCGGGCGCTCGGCGAACTGGGCCGCGAGCTGGGTCATCAGGCGGACGCCGCTCGAGGCGAGCGGGTGCCCGACGGCGATCGCGCCGCCCCAGGCGTTCACGTTCGTCGAGTCCTGGGCGATCCCGTAGTTGTCGAGGAAGGCGAGCACCTGGACGGCGAACGCCTCGTTGATCTCGAACAGCCCGATGTCGTCGATCGACAGCCCGGCCTTCGCCAGCGCCTTGTCGGTCGCGGGCACCGGTCCGATGCCCATCACCTCGGGGTCGACGCCCGCGAAGGCGAACGAGACCATGCGCATCTTCGTCGGCAGCCCGTGCTGCTTCGCCGCGTCGGCCGATGCGAGCAGGCTCATGGTGGCGCCGTCGTTCAGGCCTGCCGCGTTGCCGGCGGTGATGCGTCCGTGCGAGCGGAACGGCGTCTTCAGCGCTGCCAGGGCCTCGAGCGTGGTGCCGGGGCGGGGCGGCTCGTCACTGGAGACGATGTCCCATCCCTCGCCGGTGTTGACCTCGACCGGCACCAGGTCCGGCTGGAGCTTGCCCGCGGCCCACGCGGCGGCGTAGCGCTGCTGGGACTGGACGGCGTAGGCGTCCGTGCGGTCCTTGGTGATCGCGGGGAAGCGGTCGTGCAGGCGCTCGGCGGTCTTGCCCATCACGAGCGCGTCGCCGTTGACCATGCGCTCGGCGATGAAGCGCGGGTTCGGGTCGGAGTTGAAGCCCATCGGGTGGCGCCCCATGTGCTCGACACCGCCGGCGATGGCGACGTCGGCCGCGCCGAACGCGATGGCGCCGGCGAGGGTGGTCACGCTCGTCATCGCACCGGCGCACATGCGGTCGATCGCGTACCCGGGGACGGTCTTCGGGAGTCCGGCGAGCATGCCGACCGTCCGGCCGAGGGTGAGCCCCTGGTCGCCCTGCTGCGTGGTGGCCGCCACGGCGACGTCGTCCACCGCGGCCCCGTCCAACGAGGCGTTCCGGTCGAGGAGTCCGCGCATCGCGTGCACCGCGAGGTCATCCGCGCGGGTCTTCCAGAACACCCCCTTCTCCCCGGCTCGTCCGAACGGTGTCCGAACTCCGTCGACGAAGACGACGTCTGCTGCCTTTGGCAATCTGGGCCTCCAGATCCTCGTTGATCAGGCTGGGCGCGTCCCGCCCCGCCCGGCCGGGTCCGACCCGGCGTGCACCAGCGACGCTATGCCCCGAGCCTGTGCGGACGCATGCCCGTTGGGGCGTTCCTACGACTCGGTGTTGCTCTCGGCAGCAGGCTCCTGTGCAGCAGCGACAAAGGCGTGCGCGATGATCGACGCCGTCTCCTCGACCTGCCAGGGGCGGGCGTCGTGCGCGGCGAGCACGGCACCGACGGTCTCGGTGGCGATCGGCGTCGGCGGCTCCCACGACACCGTGCGGAGGGTGTCCGGCGTGAGCAGGTTCTCGACGGGCAGGTCGAGCTCCTCGGCGCGCTGCACCACCGCGGCCCGTGCGGCCTTGTACCGCCGGTCGGCTGCCGGGTTGCGGTCGGCCCAGGCCCGGGGCGGCGGCAGCGTGGCCTCGCCGGTGCCGCGGAGCCGCGGGAGGTCCTCGGTCGTGCGGCCCTCGTCGACGGCGGCCCACCAGCGGTCGAGCTCGGACCGGCTGGCACGACCCGTGAAGGCCTTCACCCCGCTCAGCTCGCCCTTCGAGGCCGGGTTCGCCGCCGCGGCCGCGACGATCGCCGAGTCCGGGATGGTGCGACCCGGCGCGATGTCGGCTTCGCGGGCGTAGGCGTCGCGTGCCGTCCAGAGCGACCGGGCGATAGCGAGTGCCCTGGAGCCACGGAGGGCGTGCATGCCGGACAGGCGGCGCCACGGCTCGGCCTTCGGCGGCTTCGGCGCCCGTGTCAGGACGGCCGCGAACTCCTCTTCGGCGATGCGGGACTTGCCCGCCTCGTCGAGCTTCGCCGCGAGCGCGTCACGGAGGTCGGGGAGCAGCTCGACGTCGAGTGCCGCGTACACCAACCACGACTGCGGGAGCGGCCGGGTCGACCAGTCCGCGGCGGAGTGGGCCTTCGCGAGCGTGATCCCGAGCAGCTGTTCCACGACGGCACCGAGGCCGACCCGGGGGAAGCCGGCGATGCGGGCACCGAGCTCGGTGTCGAAGATACGGGTCGGGACGAGGCCGACCTCCTGCAGGCAGGGGAGGTCCTGCGACGCGGCGTGGAAGAGCCACTCCTCGTCGACGATCGCGTCCTGGAGCTCGGAGAAGTCGCCGATCGGGATCGGGTCGAAGAGGAACGCGCCGGCACCGCGGCGGAACACCTGGATGAGGTACGCCCGCTGCGAGTACCGGTAGCCGCTCGCGCGCTCGGCGTCGACGGCGACCGGGCCGTGGCCCGCCGCGATGGCGGCGGCGGCGTCGAGGTACTCCTCGCGCGAGGCGATCACGTGGACCGCGTCGTGCGACGCCTCGAACGCCGGCGACGCCGCGGACGGAGCAGCCGACGACGGAACGGCCGGCGACGCCGACGGAGCAGCCGACGACGGGACAGCGGGCGACGCCCCGGCCGGAGATGCGGGGTCAGTCACGTGCGAGCCTCCTCGGGGCCAACAGGGTCACGCCGTCCGACGCGGGCGGGAGACCGGCGAGCATCGCCACGATCTCCTCCCACGCCTCGACGTGTGCGGTGAGGTCGTCCCCGCGCGGGGTCCACGAGGCGCGCAGTTCGAGCTGCGCCCCGTCGCCCTGCGCCGCGAGGTCGCCGTAGCCGCGGGAGATGATCTTGGTCGCCGTGCCCGAGGCGTGGTCGTAGGTCGCACCGTGCGCGGCGAGGGCGTCGACCAGCCAGCTCCACGTCACGTCGGCGACGAACTCGTCGACACCGATCTCCGGTTCGAGCGGTGCCTGGGCGAAGGTCACGATGCGGAACGACCCGCCCCAGCCCTCGGGTTCGTCCGGGTCGTGCAGGGCGATGAACCGGCCCGTCCCGAGGTCGGAGTCGATGCCGTGCGCCGCGCCCGAGACGTCCGCCGCCAGGGCGATCGAGAACGGGGCGATGCGCGACGGCGAGGGGATCTCGGTGACGGTCGTCTCGGCGCGCGCGCCGCCGGACGCCACGAACGCACGGAGCCGCGCGAAGGCGTCGGGCTCTCGGGTTTCGGACACGAATGCAGACTAGGCTCCGGACCATGTCCCGATCCGCGCGACCCGCCGAGGACGTCGTCCAGGAGACCGCACGATCGGCCGGGTTCGTCGCCCTGGGAGCGGGCATCGCAGCGGCCGCCGTCACCACCGCGGTGATCGGCGGGTTCGTCGCGGCGGTGGCCCGAGCGGTGGTCACCCCCGACCGCAAGCGCACCGAACGCGTCCCGATCCACGCCGTCGACCCCGTGCGGCGGACGGTGACGCTCGAGCGCACCGCGGACACCGAACTGCAGGGCCGCTACAGCCTCTGGTTCGGCGGCGGGACCGGGCACATGCGCGTCGGCGAGGTCCTCGGCACCACCGACACGACCGTCACCCGCCGCATCATCGCGATCGACGCCGGCGACCCCACCGCGGCCCGCCGGGGTCGGTGGGGCGGCTGGTTCTACCTGACCCCGGGCGAGCTGGACGTCCCGGTCGAGGACATCGACGTCCCCACCCCGAACGGCCCCGCACCCGCCTGGGTGGTCCGCGCCGACGACCCGGACGCGCCGTGGGCCGTCCTCGTGCACGGTCGTGGCGTGACCCGCGCCGAGACGATCCGCGCGGTGCCGGTCTTCCGGGCGGCGGGGTACTCCGTGGTGCTGGCGAGCTGGCGCAACGACGGCGTCGCCCCGCGGAGCGTCGACGGCCGCTACGGCCTCGGCAGCACCGAGTGGGAGGACATCGACGCGGTCCTCCGCTGGCTCGCCGGGCAGGGCGCGTCGAGCGTCGTCCTGATGGGCTGGTCGATGGGCGGCGCGGTCGTGCTGCAGACCCTGCTCCGCTCGGCGTTCGCGGACCTCGTGGACGGTGTCGTGCTCGAGTCGCCCGTGGTCGACTGGCACGCGGTGCTCAAGTCGCAGAGCCAGCTGCTCCGCCTGCCGCGGCCGGTCCGGAAGGTCGCGCAGCGTCTCCTCCGCACCCCGGTCCTGCACCGGCTCACGGGCCTGCGGCAGCCGGTCGACCTGCGGCAGCTCGACATGGTCGCGCGGGCCGACGAACTGCACGTGCCGATCCTGCTCATGCACAGCGACGACGACGGGTTCGTCCCGTCCTCTGCGTCGCACGCCCTCGCCGAGGCCCGGCCCGACATCGTGCGGCTCGAGGTGCAGACGACCGCCCGGCACACCAAGCTCTGGAACCACGACGCCGACTGGTTCGACGCCCGCATCCTCGCGTGGCTGACCGAGGTGGTCCAGCGAGACGGCGCGGCCAACGCGCGGTAGACGCATCCACAGACGGACGGGAGGCGCGGT